>JAKAPN010000069.1 GCA_021822995.1 archaeon | reverse complement strand
CAGAGATGCCTGACGGCTGTCTGATGAGACAAAATGATGGAATCTATAGCGAACGGGTAAGATGCTGAGCGGGCCTGACGGGAACCGGTGCAAAATCGCAGCTAGAAATGGCATCGAAATGGACGGGTTCCTGACGCGAAGGAATCGAACCCGTTTGACTTTGAGCACTCTCGGGCAATGGCCGATGCGGGCAATTTGGTGTCACTTCCCCTTGTAGACTCGATCGTGGTGCTCATAGTCCTCGAGAACTACAGTCTTCCTTTGCTCGTCAATCGAGAACAGCAAGACGTAACTTCCGAAGTGGACTCTCCTCACCCCCACAAGTGGGAAGTGCATGGGTTTGAAGGCGTGGGGGTCCTGCAGAATCTCGTCAATCTTACTGCTGATGGCTTCCATCTGTTTCCTGTCTCGTTTCGTGAGTTTCCTGAAGAACCTGTCGACTTGTTGCCTGACTTCTAGCTCGTACATTCACTTTAGGCCGTATCTGTCCTTGAATTCTTTGGCGCTTCCCACTCTGATTATGGGTCCGGAGCGTATTTTCTCCAACCTCCTCAGGTACTCCGGACGTACGCCAGATTCGAGGATCAACACCTTGTATTGCCTGGCCAACTCGTTGATGGCCTGAGACTTGTCCTTGAAGTCGTATTGAGCCTTGATCACGTTGATCACTCTGTTTGCTTCCTCGTCTATTTCTACTATCGCCTTGACCATATTAATGTCGTGTTAATACAGGCATATAAGCCTAACTAGACTTCGCGGGCCCGACGGGAATCGACCACTAAAGTGTTCGATTCCGCGAAATCGGCGAGCACTTTGCTGCGCGGGTCCGATGGAATCCGCTTCCAAGACACGCCTGGAGATGGTCACGGAAAACGGGTTCGTGCCATAATGGGTTTGAACAAGGTGCGTGATGGTCAGAGTAACCTCGAGAACTCGTCATATACGTTCTTCCGGTGGCCGACATAGACTACGATGACACGTCTCGAGGCCTCGTCAATCTCGTAGATTGCACGGTAATCTCCCACCCTTAGCTTCCAGTATTGCGAGGACTTCAGGTGCTCTCCTGCCTCCGGGTTCTCTGCGAGCTCTGCTAAGGCCGTTCGCATCCTGTCTCCGATTGAACGCTGCAATTTCTTCAGCGGCCTTGCCGCTCTGGGGTCCAACAGGACCGAATACGTCAAGAGACGTCTCTGAGCGGAACGAGTCTCTCGGGATGCCTTCTGGCATCTTCGCTCCTCCTCGAGAGCATTTCGTAGAATATGCGGGTCCGTTCCCTCTCCTTGTAGAGGGCTACGATGGTCTTCACGGCCTCGCTGCGGCTCGAGAACCGGCCCTCAGCAATCCAGCGGTCCAGTTCCTTCACGAGATCATCAGGGATTCTGACCTGCACCTGAGTTGTGGCCATATACGTAAACATGATTGTCTACATCAATATAAGATTTCATGCGGGCCCGACGGGGCTTGGACCCATTACGGATTCAATTCTCCTTTGCTTCCTTTACCCGTTGCGCATGGGGTCAAACGCGAAGATGGGGTTTGTTTCATCCCGAACCGCGATTGACCATCTATCCTCGACATCCACACGTCAGGCAGTTGGAAGCGATGGTGGCGATGTCAATGGGTACCTATCGACTCCATTCGGAGTCACGATGTAGGGAGTAGTCCCTATCCCACTCCCCCCGTTGACGCCTGTGTAATCGCTCCAGTAGTTGCCACTGACCCCGTTATCCCACAGGTTCCCTTGGCCGTAGTCGTGTGCGTTCACGCCGTTGTTGATGAAAGAATTGCCGTAAATGAGGTTCCCCGTCCCTGTTACGTTGGTTCCAACCCCCTGGTTGTCTGTGATCATGTTGGCCCTAATAGTGTTGTAATCGCTGTTAGTTGAAAGGTAGAAGCCGGCCTGAGACCCCCCAGACACCAAGTTGCCTTGCAGGAATAAGTGCTGTGAACCTTGAATCTCTACATCATAATTGTCAGACGTAACCACTTGTCCTGTTGGGTTAGTCCCAATGCGGTTCCCAAGGACGAAGTCGTACGAGGAGCCGCTGGTGATTTGGATCCCGTTCGGGGTATCCATCACATTCCCGTCATTCGCACCCGTCCCCCCGATAAAATCGAATGTCGTACCTGGCAAGTAGATTGACTTGGCAAGTCCGGGCAGCGCGCTCGTACCTGAGATGTCGGTTCCGAAATAGTTCCCGAGCACGAAGACGTCGGGGACAGTCACCTGAATGAAGCCGTAGATTACATTGCGGTCTGCTGGCAGAGTCCCGCCGATTATGTCATACGGAGCGGCAATGATTACGATGTTTTGCGCCAAGCCAGTGTTTCCGGCGGCATCCAGACCAATCAGGTTACCTTCCACCGAGTCATACTGCGACCCGGGGTCAATGGTGACCAGCGCTATTCTCTGGGTTGTGATGACGTTACCAATCACGAAGTTGCCGCTCGAGTTGACCTGCAGCGACACGCCAAACGTGGATGGCGGATCGAGTATCCTGTTGCCACTTGCGTCTAACCCGATATAGTTGCCTTCGATGGTATTCCCATATGTGCTGTCGCCGACAACATCATAGACGAGGTTTCCGGCGATTATGTTCCTGTCTGCCCGCGACGCGCCTCCTATCGTATTTCCCTCGCCATCTAGTGCCACCCCCGCGTTTTGGGAGCCCAGAACCTCTGTCCCGCCTGGATTCGTCCCGATGTAGCTGCCGACAACAACATTACCTGGCCCTGACCCGACGTCGACTCCTGTGTCTTTGTTGCCGCTGACTACGCAATTCATCACCGTATCATACGATCCACCAACGCCCACGCCATTTGATGGGAAGTCGACTATCTCCAAACCCTGCAAGATGATGTGATTACCCTCCAAGCCTATACCGTTGTTTGCGTATGCCATCTTGCTGCCATTGATTATCACGCCAGCTCCTGTCCCGTTGATCACAATGTTACTTTGCACGTTCAAAGCGCTTGTGAGAAATATGGTTGCTGGACTTTCGGGCAGGAACACGACCCGGCTGAAAGCTATCGTTCCTCCTTGTGACTCTGACAGTAAGCACTCCCTTAGAGAACCCGTCCCGCTGTCTGCGGTGTTCGTTACAGTGCAGTTTGGAGGATCTGCGGGAGCTGCAGCCGCTCCTTCGCCTTCTCCAGTAGGATGCCCCGTTACGGCTGAACTGTGATCTAGGAGGTCAGTCACCTGTGCAACCATTAAGTGGATCGCGCCAGCGAAGGCTTGTCCCGCCTCAATAGTCAACAAAACGACTTCGTGAGCTAACGAACTGCCGGCTTCGGGCAAGTTCGTATGTACTCCAAAGCTGTTCGAGTATGGGAATGCAGGTCCTGTTTGTCCGATGCTCGAAGTTGACGCCGGCTGAGAGGTGTTCGACATCTGGGCTACGTAGACTCCACCCTGGCCGTCGGCAACATAGATGTATCCTCCGCTAGCGCCAACCCAAGAGGGAAGAAAGGGGAGGGACAGGCTTCCGCTTATGGTCATCTTCGCCGGGTTGCTCACGTCAACTGCAACTAACGAAGTACCGTCAAGCAGGAGCAGTTTGCCTTGGTATGAGGTCATCAAGCGGACTGCATTGAAAGTGTTATCGGCACTATTAGGGAGGGGGATGCTTGAGATTTCTGTAGGATTTGCGAGGTCACGTACGTTGAGGGCATACAGCTGGCTGTTGCTCATGAAATAGAGGATCCCAGAATAGAAAGCCACGCTCTGCGACGACTCCCCGTCCATCAAGCCGGAGTTATACTGACCAATGACCGTAGGCTGTCTGGGGTTCGTGATGTTGACGATAACGATGGCTGGAGAAGAGCTGGATGATCCGTTGTATTCGGTCATGGCGGCCAGGCCATCGTAAGCGTCCAGAGTGAACCAAAAGTTCACAGGATTCCCATCCACCATGTTGGGTGAAGCAAGGAGATGGCCCAACATACAGGGGGCCGATGGGTTGGCCACGTCATAGATCACTAGTCCGCTTTCATCTGAGATATAGAGGGTATCGCCCTGAAGTACCGCGCCTCTGGGGGAACCTCCAGTTACCCCGCCGAACTGCCCGCCTGGGGTATAGAACGAAAGCGAAGTCGGATATCGAGGGTCAGGATTAGTTGGGTCCGTGACATTGAATGGGAAGAGCAGCTGGAGGCCTTGGACCCCAACATAGAGACTGCCCTGGGACGACGCCATTGCGCCTGCAGGCCCAGGAAGGGTGAATTCGCCCGTGTCCAAAAGGTCAGCGGGGTTTGTTATGTTTACCACGCGCACTACCCCATTGGTGGACCCTGCATACGCGTAATCTCCACTCAGGACGACGGACTGGACATTGAATAGCGAGGGGAATAGACTCAGTTCACTAGGCTGAGAAGGGTTCGACACGTCTACAATGTAGAGGCCGTGCGTTTCGTCGGCGAGAAAGGCGGTGCTCGCATCGACGGCAACGGCTACGAAATTTGAGTCTGAAACTTGGAACCCCCCCAGGCGTGACAATGTTCCACCTTGGGACTGATAGACTTGGAGCCCAGATTCCCCTTCGGCTACATAAACCAGGCCGTCCTCGACAGATACCCCCATCGCCCAGCCCGTTGTGGTCACGTTCTCGATGACTCTGGGGGTTGCGGGGCTTGAAACGTCGAGGCTCTGTAATCCGTTCCAGCCCGCGGCTACGAATGCCGTACCACCGTTGACAGCTACGGCGAAGTCGTAACCAGAAGTGTCTAATGAGCCGAGCGAGCTAGGATTTGACGGATTCGCTATGTTCGCAATCTTTATGCCGGATCCTCCCGCAGCCACGTATGCGGTCGTTCCTGAAATAGCTACGTCGAACGCATAATCCAAATTGAAGACGTTGGCGACCTCCGTCGGGTCAGATGGGTTGGCAATGTTGACTATGATCAATCCATCAGGGCCATCGGCAACATAGACATAGGCTCCGGAAAAGGCAACCCCGTTTGCATACCCTTTTGACCCGTAGTGTCCTACAATCTCCGGGTGCGATGGGGTCGAGATGTCAACCAAATACAAACCGCCTCCGCCAGCGGAAACTGCTGCCAAGTTCCCGGAAATTGCTATCCCGGTAACAGATCCATTCATAGGAGCTGTCGACCCGGTTTCCTTGGGTTCTATCGAGGTCTGTATGTTGAACGCCACAAGCCTGATGCCGATTCCGGCGTACAGGTAATTGCCATTCACAGCGACAGCTTGGACGGGCCCTCCGTCCTGACCGATGACCTGAAACGAGACCGAGCCCGCTGTTGGGGAGTTGGCGGCCGCTATCGTTGGCGGCTGAGGGCTAACTGAGTTGGAACAAGCCGGGGCAAGCGAACTGCCTATTCCTGAACTTAGAAAGTCAGCTTGGACAGTTTCGTTCTGCGTCAGGCTCATGAGAAGAGGATTGGCAGAACCAGTAGCTTGTCCGGCCCACTTGAAGAAGTAGTAACCGCTATTTGGGACGGGCGTTAGCCTGATCAATGTGCCAGGGGTGTACCCGCCGCCCAGCTCCGGGGAAGGGGAAACGGTCACTCCGCCTTCGCTACCGTTGACCAAGAATTTGAGGAAGTATTTAGTCGGAGCCTGTCCTGTCGTAGAAGTAGTTGAAGCCGATGCCGAGATTAAAGAGGTCTCTACCAGCGTTGAAGAGCTTTGAGTAGTGCCAATGCTAGTAGGACTAGAACCAATGGTCCCGGTGGAGTTTGTGCTAGATGTAGACGGAACTGGCTGAGGGTGAAATGACATTATGGCAACGTACGCACCAGCAGTGATCAGCAGCACAACGGCTATGGCGACGACTCGTTTGTCCAAGCTCTGCGGATACGCCAGCTGGACCGCCTTGATTAGCTATTTAGGCGTCAATTGACCTAGGAATATCTTCTGCAAAAAGCCTGAATCATACTCTGGTAGCTAAACGGAGTTCATTCTGAGCTATTTCATCGCGGGCCCGACGGGAACCGGTGCATTTTCGCAGCTAAGAATGGTATCGAAACGAACGGGTACATGCCGCTAAGGAATCGAACCCGTTATCAACAGTTTTGTCAGACTCGCCTTTGTCGGTGTCTCCATACGGCTAATCGTAGGCAGAGCCCCTTGGTCCAATTTTGAACACGAGTATCTCGTCACGGGACAGAATCGAATACAAGATTCGATAGACTCCCACTCGGAGCCTGTAACAGTCTGGCGCGCCCTTGAGCTTCTTGCAGCCGGCCGGGTATGGCGTCAGAAAGAGTTCAGAGATGGCTGATTCAAGTCGGTTCTTGACTTCTGTAGGTGCCCTGTCCAAGCCCTTTCTTGCTCTCGTGGACAGGTAAACCCTCAATGATTGTGTTTCCTGACGAAGGGGATGGTCTTGCCCTCCCTGTGCTCCCTGATCGCTTCGG
>JAKAPN010000068.1 GCA_021822995.1 archaeon | reverse complement strand
GAACCCACGAACCCCTAAGGGACGGGATGCCCCATCCGAAGCTAGGCCGGATCTTGAGTCCCGCACGGTTGACCAGGCTTCGTTACCCCCGCGCCGGCGACGCATCGCTGGGTTCCGATAAAGAGTCTCACTACCAGACCGTTACCACTCTGCTGGTCTTCCTGAGGAACCGGTGAGACGCGATCTCGATTATGATGTTGCAATACCTCGCCAGCTGCCCGAAGTACGACACCAGGACCCTCGTGTAGCCTGACCCCGTGCTCGAAAGAATCTCATCCATTACCTGCTTCTCCAGCTGCAGCGTCTCTTCCACAAGCGTCAGGGAACGCCCGATGAGCCTAATGTCTGGTGCAAGCAGACTCGCTATGGTGGTGTTGAAGGCCTCTCTGGTCTTCGCGGCGAGCTTTTGCACGCTCGCTGCCACCTTGGGATCCATCTTGGCCCTCAACCCCTTTAGCCTTACGAGCTCCTCTGCTGCATCCTGGACGATTCCACCGATCTCGTCCAACGTCTTAGCCGAGACCCTGTCCCCTGAGGCATGCAGGGGAGACTCTATCCCGATCTCTGATGCGAGCTCCCTCCTGCTGAGAGCTACCAGAAGCTGCCTTGAAATCAGCCAGTATAGTTCGTCTACCTCTTCCTGTATCCTTGGCACCTCACTCAGCCCCGCCGTCTGCCTGAGGTCGAGCGAGTCTATGACGTGCTCCAGGCTCCTCGAGACCAGGATCTGCAGCCTCTTGACCAAGGAGTCGACCGGGAACTTCGTCGGGTCCATGAAGCTCTGGGCTACGACACGTTTCTCGTCAGACTCTACCACTTCCATCCCCCTGAGCCTTTTGATGGTGTCGACAACCCTGGCCATCGTCTCGCGATCAAGAGGTTCCCGCCCGACTACCTCGATGGTGTCGTAGCCAAGGGCATAGGCTCCCACTAAGAGCATCGTCAGCATTTCTTCGCTGCCTGCCTGGTCCGCCCGAAGGGTCGCCTTCGCCGCTTCTTTGGCCCTTGTAGTCGGAATGAGCCTGAGCGTCCCGTCCACGTCCTCCCTTACAATTAGGCTGTCCTTGGCCGATAGGCCCATCTTCTTCGCGTACTCCCTCGGTATCGACACGGTCAGGCTCACCCTGCCTACCTTCTGCACCCGGCGCACTTCGTCCATGGGACTCCTTACGAGTATATACCTAATATACTATACTCTTAAACAGCCTGGCTGCCCTCACCGCTTAGGCAACCACTGAATGAAACGCGACGATTTCTCGTGGATGATCGGCGGGGTCCAGGGGAGCGGGGTCGACACTTCGGCCCAGTTCTTCGCCAAGGCCGCTGCTGCCGGAGGCCTCCAGGTCTTCGGCAAGAGAGAGTATTATTCGAACATAAAGGGGGAGCACAGCTACTTCCAAGTCCGCGTATCCAAGGGGACCATCAGGTCACACGTCGACACAGTGGACATGCTTGCGACATTCGAGGAAGAAACGATCTTCCGCCATGCGCTCGAAGTCCGGAAGGAAGGTGCCATAATCTACGACCCCGACCTTGACCCGAAGCGCCTGGACCAGGTCCCGACGATTGAATCCAACGTGAGGTCCGTCCTCAACGCCGAGCTCTCGAAGGCAGGGTTGTCTGCGGACGTAAAGGGGATACTCGAGCTAGCACGAAGGCGCGGAGTCCACATCTACCCTGTCCCCTACAACGAAATCCTGAAGGAGGTCGGGGCGAAGCACGGTGAAACTTCCCTCAGCACGCTCCAGAGGATGCTGAACACCATGGCCGTGGCGGCGTCGTTCGCACTGCTTTCCTACGACGAGAACGTCGTAAAGGACGCCGTCAGAAAGCAGTTCAAGTCGAAGCCCAAAGTCGCCGAGATGAACGCCGACGCGGTCGGCGCGGCATATGATTACATGGAGGAGAAGTACGGCGGAAGCTTCAGCTTCAGGCTGACCCCAGAAAAGGTCGAAGGGCCAAGACTCTTCGTCAGGGGCAACACCGTGGTCGCCATGGCGAAGGAACTCGCCGGATGCAGGCTCCAGACCTATTATCCGATTACTCCTGCCAGCGACGAGAGCGAATTCCTCGAAAGCCACTCCGAAATCGAGCTGGACGGCCACACCGCACACGAGAACCCACAGGCTGCCGAAAACATCGCCTTGAAGGCAAAGGGGAGCATAGCAGTGGTCCAGTCCGAGGACGAGATCGCGGCAGTAACAATGGCCATAGGGGGCGGCTTGGCAGGCGTAAGGTCTTCCACTTCCACTTCAGGCCCAGGGTTTTCACTGATGGCCGAGGGGCTTGGGTACGCTGGGATGAACGAGGTCCCGGTCGTGGTCACCTTGTACTCCCGCGGGGGTCCGAGCACCGGGCTGCCCACCAGGCATGAGCAGGGGGACCTGAGGTTCGCCCTATACGCGGGGCATGGTGAGTTCCCACGGTTCGTGATGGCGAGCGGTGACCTCGAGGAGGTCTTCTACGACACCGTAAGGTCGTTCAACTATTCAGAGAAGTATCAGACTCCAGTAATCCACATCGTCGACAAGGCACTGGCCAACTCGGACTGCACCCTGGGCATGTTCGACGTCAACAGGGTCAAGATTGACAGAGGCGACTTCCTGAAGGAGATTACCACCGCGGTCAACGGCGAGTTCAAGCGCTTCCTGCACACCCCGACAGGCGTCTCTCCCAGAGCCCCGCTTGGGACGAAGGGGGGCATCAACTGGTACACAGGAGACGAACACGACGAACTGGGTCACATCAGCGAGGACCCGGTCAACCGCGACTACATGATGGACAAGAGGATGGGCAAGCTCGACCTGGCCGATAGGGAGATACCGATCGCGGAAAGAGTGAACTTCTTCGGCCCAGAGAACGCCGACATCACAGTCATCAGCTGGGGCTCCACCAAGGGCGCGATTTTGGACGCCATGGAGTGGCTGAAGTCGGACGGGATCAGCGTCAACTTCATCCAGATCAGGCTCATCAACCCGTTCCCCACGGAGTACGTGGCCAAGCTCCTTTCGAAGGCGAGGAAGATCGTAGGCGTCGAGATGAACTTCTCAGCGCAACTGGTAGGCGTCGTCCGCGAGAAGACCTGCATCCCCATCGAGCAGCTGGTCGTGAAGTACAACGGAAGACCTATGTCTGCGGAAGAGCTCTACGACGCCCTTAAGATGATCCACGAAGGTAAGGCCCCCAAGAAACTGGTGTTGAAACATGGCGCTTAAGCTCTCAGACCTGAAGACGTCGGCGCACAACGACTGGTGCCCCGGCTGCGGCGACTTCGGCATCCTGAATGCCGTCCAGATGGCCCTGGCGGAGATGAACGTAGACCCGACCAACACCGTGGTGGTCTCCGGGGTGGGCTGCTCCTCGAAGGCGCCCCACTTCATCAAGACCTACGGCGTCCACACCCTCCACGGCCGTGCGGTTCCGTTCGCAACTGGGATCAAGCTCGCCAACCCGAACCTCGAGGTCGTGGTCGAAGGGGGGGACGGAGATGGAATGGGCATCGGCGCCGGTCACTTCGTGAACTCTGGAAGGCGCAACGTGGACATGCTCTACATAATCCACGACAACGAAGTCTATGGGCTGACAAAAGGGCAGGCCTCACCGACCCTCGGGCTGGGTATGAAACCAAAGTCACTCCCCTCTCCGAACATCAACCAGGCCATCAATCCCCTGATGCTTGCCATCGCGTCGGGATACACCTGGGTCGCCAGGGGTTACTCATACGACGTCCGCCACCTGAAGGATCTCATCATCAAAGGCATCCACCACAAGGGTTACGCGTTCCTCGACGTGCTGCAACCATGCCCGACCTACAACGACATCCAGACCAAGGAGTACTGGGCAGGCGAGGGGAACCTCGACGACGCAGGCAGGCCCAAGCCGAGGACGTACAAGCTAGAGGAGACCGGTTACGACGGCGTCGTCCACAACAACGCCGAAGCAGAGGTGGAGCAAAAGATCCAGCAGGCGATCCTGAAATCGTTCGAGTTCGGCGACCACACTCCCATCGGCGTCTTGTACCAGAACGAGTTCGTCCCGACCTATGAGGAGAGGCTCGCAGGCCGCAGCCCATCCTACAAGACGAGCCCGCCGGCTTCTCAGGAGATAGCCCGCCCCGACGGAACCCCCCTGGCCAACATCAACAAGCTCCTCGAAGATCTCAGGGTCTTCTAAAACCGGACCGCCGCCTTCGGATCCGAGACTGCCAGGCTCTCACGGTTAATACACCCAGGGAGGCTCCTGCGCCCGTGATAGTAGCAGTAGGCACCAAGAACCCTGCCAAGGTCGAAGGCATAAGGCGGGGTTTCGCCAAGTACTACCCGACGGTCGAGCTCAAGCCGATCGACTCTTCCTCCGTAGCCAAGGCGCAGCCGAGGGGACTGGAGGAGATGGCCCGCGGAGCCACCGCCCGGGCCAACCTCGCTCTCACGAAGGCAGGCGGAGATCTCGGTGTGGGAGTCGAGGCGGGGATCTTCACCATCGGGGACGTCTACTTCGACAACCAGGTGGCAGCGGTGGCTGACGCTCTGGGCAGAGTCTCCCTTGGCCAATCGGCTGGGTACTCGCTCCCAAGAGAAGACATGGAGCGCCTCTTCAGCGAGGGGAACGAGCTCGAGCGTTGGGCAGAGAAGGTAAGCGGCATCGACGAGGTCGGCGACAAGGGCGGGCTCATCCACTACCTGACCAAGGGAATCGTCTCCCGGGCTGACCTCACAGAGCAGTGCGTAGTGACGGCCCTGATCCCCCGGCTGCGCCCCGACGTCTATGGCTTCTGAGCCTCCACACATGATGTCAGGCTTAAGAACAGTAGGCCGCTGAGGCGGCTCGCTGCGATTCTAGGGATGCAACCAAGCAACTCGCCGAAGGAGAGGACAAGTGGTTCGCTCATAGGGCAGATCGAGTCAGGCGAGGTCTCCAGGCAGCACCTCAAGGTCCTCGCGCTCTCAGGCGCGGGGGTCTTCATGGACGGCTACGATCTCTTCATCATCAGCGTCGCCCTCCTTCTGATAGTACCTTACTTCAAAGCGACCGCCTTCGAAATCTCCGCGATATCTTCCGCCGCCTTGCTCGGCGCCGTGTTCGGCGCGGTGTTCTTCGGGAACCTCGCCGACAGGCTCGGAAGGAAGAGGCTGTACATAATAGACCTCCTCTTCTTCGTGGTCTTCGCGGCCGCCTCGGCCTTTGCACAGAACGTGTGGGAGCTCGTCCTCTTCAGGTTCCTGCTCGGCATCGGCATCGGGGCAGACTATCCGATCAGCGCCTCGTACATCGCTGAATTTGTGAGCAACAAGCACCGCGGCAAGCTCATCGCCTCGGTGTTCGCGTTCCAGGGGCTCGGGATCTTGAGCGCCGTGGGTGTCAGCATAGCTTTGATCGTCCTCCCGTTCGGGGCTGACGCGTGGAGGTGGATGCTCCTCTCCGGGGTCGTCCCGGCCATGATAGCCCTGACAGCCAGGACTGGCATGCCCGAGACCCCACGATGGTACCTGTCCCACGGCAAGCCGGAGGAAGCCAGGAAGGTCATGTCGAACTTCTTCGGATACCAGGTCCCCGAGGAAAGGCTCGAAGTCGTCACCGAGCGGGTCTCCGTCCGCGAGCTCCTGCTCTCGCCTTACGCCAAGCGGGTGCTCTTCACCTCGGTGAGCTGGTTCCTGGTGGACGTGGGGGTCTACGGCATCGGGATTCTCACTCCGACCCTGATCGCCTCCATCTACGGCGGGTCCAAACCGGTCCTTGCTTCCGCCATAACGACCGGGGAACTCTACATCTTCGCCGGCTTCGGATACCTATCGGCCATCGCGCTAATCGACAAAGTAGGCAGGAAGCCCCTTCAGATCATCGGTTTCCTGGGCATGGCCGTCCCGCTGCTCTTAGCCGTCGTCCTCCATGCCTCGTCTCTGGATGCTCTCGTCGTGCTCTTTGGCGCCTTCTACATACTTGAGAACCTAGGGCCGAACACCACCACGTGGATCTATCCCGTCGAGCTCTTCCCCACCCGTCTCAGAGGAACGGGCCACGGCATAGCCGCCACCGTCGGAAAAATCGGAGCCGTGGTCGCGACTTTCTTCCTCCCCCTGGTCCTCCTCACGGTAGGTAGGGCGGAGATGCTCGAGATTGTCAGCCTGGCCTGCTTCCTCGGAGCGGGGATTACCCTCTACTTGGGGACAGAGACCAAGCGCATCTCGCTAGAGGACGTGTCGGAGATCTTCAAGGGGTTCTACGACACCTTTGACAAGATCTCAGCCAACCTGGAAGGGGCTGCCCGGCTCCTCAACGAAAGAGTCGTCCAGGGCTCAAAGCAGTCGTCCCCCGACGTCCCAGGCCTCGCCACTGGAGTGAAAGAATTCGAGCACGCTGGGGACGACATCGTCCACGAGGCTTTCATCAAGCTTGACAAGAAGTTCCTGGCCCCCATCGACAGAGACGACGTCACGAGGCTGCTCAAGACGCTCGACGACACACTCGACTTCATTGATGCC
>JAKAPN010000067.1 GCA_021822995.1 archaeon | reverse complement strand
CGAACAGCTCCATCGACTTCTACCTGCACTTGCAGGAGGAGCTTGGGGTGGATATCGGGTTGCAGAAGATAGGATACTTGTGGCTGATGGATGGGGAACAGCTGGACAGGAGCCGACCGTTCTTGGAGAAGATGGAAGACAACGGAATCGAAACTGCGAGGTATGATCGCGAGTCCATCCTGAGAATGCTGCCGGGGATGGGGACGGCGTTGAGAGCTGATGCGGGGGCCAGGATGATGGGTCTCCCAGACGTTGACGGGGCCGTCTTCGGGCTAAAGTGCGGTAGGCTAGATCCAGACAGGCTTTTGCGGTTCTACTCCAGCGAGTTTGTGAAAGCAGGAGGGAGGTTCGCCTTCAACTCTGAGGTGAAATCGCTCTTGTTGGGTCCGTCCAAGCGGCTGGGAATCGAGGGAGAGCCGCTCGTCTGGCAGGACGCGAGGATTGAAGGCGTCTCTTTGGCAGGAGCCGGTCAGGAAGCTCTATTCGCAGACACCGTCGTTATCGCAGGAGGGGCTTGGCTGAACGAGCTGCTGGAGCCGATAGGTATTGACGGGCATGTGAAGGCGAAAAAGAGGCAGCTGTTCAGCGTCCACGCCGAGGGGAGTGACATGCGGCGGTTACTACGGGTCAAGGGGTTCAACTCGCTAGGCCTCGCCCCGATGGTCATCCTTCCGAGGGCGGGCGTGCACTTCAAGCCTGTAGGTGAAGAAGACTGCTTCTGGGTAGGGTGCGAGGATGAAATCAACCGGCCCTTCATCGACCTCCCCGGCCACGACCTCGAGGGGTATCGGGCTGAACCCGAGTACTACCAGCGAGGAGTGCTCCCAGTACTCTCAGCGTACTTCCCCTGTTTCCAAAGCGCGGGCATGAAGGCGATGTGGGCCGGGTTGTACGCATACAACACCCTGGACAACCTGCCGTTTGTTTTCAGGAACCAGAACCTCATTGTCGTAGGCGGGGACAGCGGAAGTGGCATCATGAAAGGAGACTCGCTGGGGAGGGTGGTGGACGCCGTCTATCGGGGAGAGGAGGAGGCGGGGCTCTACGGCGATGTCGGATACGACGTCTCCAAACTGGGTTTCGAAAAGCGGGATGTCGAGCCAGAAACCTGGACGTTGTGATTAGCTGGTAGCCAGGGCGGGCGACCTGTCACCCTCGAAGTGCTCCTCGATGAGCCTGCGCTGGGTCTTTCGAAGCGATTCGTGGAGTGTGGGAGCGGCGACGCCAAGTTCGCTGGCCAACGACCTGATGTGGATTCTTTTGGGATAGTCGAAGTATCCTCGTTCGAACGACGCGCGGAGGAGCCACTCCTGTCTCGTCGTAAGAACCTTCTTCCTCCGGACCACCGAAAGGTCGGCCACTTCGTAGCCGATCCTTCTGTCCCGGAGCCGAGTCATGAGTCTCGCGAGAGAGCGCTTGGTCCCCAGCACATTCCACTCAATCGGGGCCCCGTATTCGCCCGATGCGGAGATCAGGAAACAATCAGACTCCGATATACACCGCATGATCACCCCTTTCGCCCTCACGAGGCCGAATAGCCGGCCATGCCTGGAGTCGGTAACTTCGAGCTCGGACACCTCTCGGCTGTTCCGGAGATACCTGAGCATCTTCTTCTTCAGGTCCTGGTCGATCGTTATCTCGAACAGCTGCAACACTTCGTCCCTGCCTTTCGATGGCTTGGAGTGAAACAGTCGGAACTTCGCTCTGTAACGTGATGTTATGGCGTCGATCCACTTCTGGTGTCCTCGAGCCAGAATTGAGGCTTCTATGAGTTCCATGTGTGCGCCGGCATCACCGCCACGCAAAAAACCTAGCGCGATCACTCGTGTATGACCTAACATACGTTAGGTTCAAGCATTATGTCGCCTCTCAACGCCTGGCGACTTGCGCCCCTTTTGGTTTCGAGTTTGGCCACATACTATGCAAGCTAGCAGGGACAAGACAGATCTGGAGAGGGAGGAGTCAAGGATAGGCCTTCTGACCCTGCTTTCGGTAGGAATCGGGTTCGCTGCGGGGTTCATCGCCTTCGCGCTCTATCACCTTATCGGTCTTGCCACGAACCTGTTCTACTATGGAAGGCTCAGCTTCTCATTCGCCTCACCGCAGTTCAACCATCTTGGCGCCCTGGTGATAGTCATCCCGGTAATCGGCGGGCTCGTAGCAGGAGTGATGATCAAGTATGGGTCCACCAAGATAATCGGACATGGCATCCCGGAGACGATGGAGTCGATCCTGCTCAACAGAAGCAAAATCGAGCCCAAGGTCGGGGTGCTCAAGGCCGTGTCTGCGGCCATCACCATAGGTTCCGGCCAGCCGTTCGGGGCCGAGGGGCCAATCATTCAGACAGGAGGTGCGTTCGGTTCCTTCGTCGGACAGAGGATGAGTATGACCGGTGCGGAGAGGAAGATGCTCCTTGCGTCTGGAGCGGCGGCCGGGATGGCGGCCACCTTTGGGACCCCTATCGCCGCGATACTCCTCGCGGTCGAGCTTCTCCTCTTCGAGTTCAGGGTGAAGTCGTTGATCCCCGTCGCTATCGCCGCGGCCATCGGGGGATGGATGCACATCTATCTGATATCTCCCCAACCCCTCTTCCAGACTGCCGCTTATGACTTCGGGGGCATCGCTCTGCTTCCATTTTACGCGGGGCTGGGGTTGACCTGTGGAATCGTGGGTTCCGCGCTGTCGCGTGGTCTCTACAAGACGGAAGATGTATTCTCGAAGTTGAAGGTCGGGCAGCCCTGGCTGCCCGCGATTGGAGGGCTTGCGGTTGGTATCGTTGGTTTCGCCGTCCCCCAAATCCTTGGTGTGGGGTACGATGTAATCACTGGGGTACTGAACGGGCAGTTCGTGCTCGGCGTCGTGATCATGATACTCGTGGCAAAAGCAGTCGCCTGGCTGCTGGCAATGGGATCCCAGACGTCTGGGGGAACCTTGGCACCCCTCTTCATGATTGGCGGTTCCCTGGGATACCTTTTCGGTTCGTGGTTGGTCGCCGTTGTCCCTGGCCTCGGAGTAGGGCCTGGAGTGTTCGCTGTGGCCGGAATGGCTGCGGTCTTCGGTACGGCGTCACGAGCTCCTTTTACATCGATAGTGTTCGCGCTCGAGGTCACCAGGGACTACCAAGGAGTGCTCCCCATCATAGTGACGGTGGTCATCGCTGAGCTTGTAGGGGAAGCGCTGATGAAAGATTCGATCATGACCGAAAGGCTAGCGAGGAGGGGGCTCAGGGTGAGGAACATCTATGATTACAACCCGCTAAGGCAGATCAGGGTCAAGTCTGTCATGTCTGCGCCTGCCGACGTCGTCGACCCTGGGCAGCCTGTAGTGGAGCTATACAAGCAGATGACCAGCGGCGCTCAGCCCTTCAGCGCAAGAAAGAGGCTGATAGTGGCAAGCGGCGGCAAGGCCATCGGGGTCATAGAAAGAAGCCAGGTCTACGCCGCGGCGGACGAGGTGGGGAGCGAGATCACCGCTGGCGACGCTTGCTCGAAGGTGTTCGAATCAGTGCGGCAGGAGGAGTTCGCCTACGACGCCCTGCGGAGAATGTCGCTGCGTGATGTGTCGTTTCTGGTCGTCGTGGGGGGTGAAGGCGAAGTGGTGGGCTACCTATCTCGGGGAGACTTGATACGGGCGCTAAAGCACAAGATAGAAGACGAGACCCTAGTCGAGAAACCAGGGCACTAGAGTGAAACGAGGGCGGGCGCGTGAATCGGACCTGTAGTTGCTCGCCGAGCCCGGAAAATCAGGGGCGGGACCCTATCTTTCCTGTTCGTAAATCCTGTCAAATTCGGAGATAGTGTGCCGTGTCGGGGGGTTGACTGATGAAACGAGTCCCTCGAGGGACGCTTTGCTCTCAGCCTGCCATAGGCAGTATGCCTTCGGCGCCTCCTTCGACAGTACTACCCCCAGCAGTTTGAATCCTGACGGGAGCTTTCCAGACCGGGCGCCCTCGATGATTTTTGAGACCGCCGGGACCACCTCGCCGGACTTCGCGCTGTCCCACTCGTGTTGCACGACGAAAGTCTTCGAGACCATGTCCACTGTTCGGTTGGGTTGGTGTATAGGAATTCTACCGGTGTGCGCCGGCATGGCAGAGAAGCCATTTAGCCAAGCCTGGCGAGCTGGGTGACGTGTTCGATGTTTCACTGAAACTGGAGCACTCCCTCCCCTTCTGCGAGCTTTCGAAGCTCTTCCCGTCGGCGAACATCCAGAGGTGGTGCAACCTGCAGGTAGACATCCTGGAAATGCAGTTTTCAAGAGAGGAAGAGGCCGAGAGGGTGGAGCCGGCTCTCAGGAAGATGCTGAAGGGGCTAGGGGCCCGACTCATCTGGTTCAACCGGTATTCTCCGAAGAACCTGGAGGCGGTCATAGGGTGCAAGTGCGCAACTGACAACTCTACCGTCACCTTGATCGAGTGGGCAGGGTGTGTGCCTGTAATGCCCATCAACTATCATGGAGGGCTCGAGTACTGCAGGCTGTTGGCGTTCACCAAGGACGCCCTGGATGCCGCCATCGCAGGACTGTCCAAGGTTTCGAAGGTTGAGGTTGTGAGCAAGTCCGTTGTGTCGAGGGGGTCGGCCAGGGGAGCGATAACTGTGCCCGTAGACGAGTTCCTGAGCGCCCTGACGAAGAAGCAGCTTGCCGCCTTCATGGCGGCCATGCAGTTGGGTTACTACGGCATGCCCAAGGGCGTGACCATAGACGAAATCGCTGCCAAGCAGGGGATGAAGAGGTCCACCTATGAAGAGCACCTCCGCAAGGCCGAGTTGAAAATTCTGCAGGCGGTCAGGCCCTACGCCAGGCTTGCCTATGTGACCTCAAGGGGCGACGAGTGAGCTTACTGATAGGGTGAACCCTTGGCAGAGCCCAGGTGGGGCCTTATCCTCGCCTCGATCATCTGCTTCGGTGCTGCGCCCACAAGCCCGTCGACGGGCTCTCCGTCCTTGAAGACCATGATCGTAGGGATCCCCTGAATCCCGAACTGCTGAGATGTCACAGGGTTGTCGTCGACGTTCAGCTTCCCGAACGTCGCCTTCCCGGCCATCTCGGTCGCTAGCTCCTCCAGCACTGGTGAGACTACCCTGCACGGCCCGCACCATGGAGCCCAGAAATCGACCACGACCAACGGGTGACTCGCGACGACTTCTCTGAAGTTGTTGTCCGTCAACTCGACGGGTGTCCCTCTGGCTGCCGGCGCCTCGGCCGGTTTCGCCTGCGTCCGCATCATCTCTTCGAACTTTTTCTGGTTAATCTTCTGCACTTCGCTGTCGAACGTCATTGTGTGAGCGGGAGTGGCGCACAGATATAGGACTACAGCCGGCATGTGCCGGCCCGACCATGTCCGACGGCGGCATAGCCCGAAAGCCCGTGGATGGTCACGCGCTTCTCAAGCGGGGGATACGACCCGTAGGAGAAAGCCGGTTTAGCGACGAGCCGGCCTGAAAGTCGCCCGGAGAGAACTACGTGGGCGGAGGGACCGACCACCGGCGTTGCTCGGTTGAAACAGAGTTCTCGCCAGAGACCAAGTAGGCGATGGCCGACCCCACCATGGCGGGGACCAAGAAGCTGACGCTCCCCGTCGTGTCCCCGATGAAAGTGACGGCTGCGAGAGGAGTCTTGTATCCAGCGCTCATGAAAGCCGCGATGCCTACGCTTGCGAACACGGCAACGTCGCTGTGGACCAGGAGGGCGAACAAAGAACCGGTGAGCGATCCGAACACGACCAAAGGAAAGAAGATTCCGCCGACACCCCCGGCACCCAAAGTGAAAGCCGTGGCAAGCATCCGGAGGACGAGCATCGCAGCCAGAAACTGGATGGTGAACGAGCCCGAAAGCCCTCCCTGAATCAGGTAGTATCCCGGCCCGAAGGTGTAGGGGCTTGCGTAGACCTCTCTGACTAGGAGCGCGATGCCTCCTACAGCCAAGCCCCCAATCAGGTACCTCGTCATGAAGGGAGGCCTGAAGGACTGGAGCATCCTCTGAACTTGACGATACGTTGTCGTAAACGCCACCGCGAGCACCCCTACGAGGACCCCGAGCACGACGGCCAAGACCAGGTCTTCGAGAGTGAACCCGGCTTGGGTAGTGACGAAGCTGAACAGCGGGGTCGAGCCTTCGAAAGAAGCAAAAGTGACATAAGACGCGACTCCCGAGATTATGGACGGCAGGAAGGCCCTCCGCGCGAGGTCGTCCTTGTATGGCACCTCGAGGGCGAAGATTATCCCCGTAAGGGGGGCCTTGAAGATGGCTGCGATGCCGGCTGACGCCCCCGTGAGGAGAAGGATCCTGAGGTCGTCGTGAGTCAACTTCAGCCTCCGGGACAGATGCCTCCAGACCCAAGAACCCACGACGCCCCCCGCCCCGATGCTCGGGCCCTCGAGCCCGGCAGACCCACCGAAGCCGATGGTGAGGATTGCCGCCAGAAATTCAGTGATTCCCCTCTTGGTATGCACCCCCTCGCCATCTGTGTGGTACTGCTCAAGCAACTCGTCGGTCCCGGTAAGGTTCCGAGGGGTTGCGGATCTCCTCAGGACGAGTCCAGCCGCAACGATT
>JAKAPN010000066.1 GCA_021822995.1 archaeon | reverse complement strand
ATCGAGTGGGACAAGGCCTCGGCGTCAAAGTTCGACTCGCACGACGGGGTAGTCCTTTCTGGGTCGCCCGACATGATGACTGAGGAGAAGACCCAGACGAAGTTCGAGGCAGAGGCGAAGTCGATACTGGACTCGCGGGTCCCCATCCTCGGGGTCTGCTTCGGCCACCAGCTGATGTCTCACGCCTTCGGCGGTCGCGTGGTGAGGGACAAGCAGCACGTAGAGGGCATGGTGAAGACCACCGTCCTCAATGAAGATCCCTTGTTCGAAGGGCTCCCCCAGTCACTGATGCTGTTGGAGTCGAGATACGAAGTGGTGGAGGCCGTCCCGGGCGGTTTCGTCCACCTCGCCAGGAGCGCAAGCAGCGACGTCGCTGCCATCAAGAATGAACGCAGGCTGCTATACGGCGTTCAGTTCCATCCGGAGCGGTATACCATCGAGAACCCGGCAGGAAACAGGGTCGTCGGTAACTTCGTCGGCCTGCTGAGAAGGTGAACTCGGCTGCCGGTCCAAAAGGTGCTCTTCCGCAAAGAGGTCGTGGACAGCCTATTCACGTACTCCGCCATGGCATACCCCAGAGAAGGTATACTGCTCCTAAGAGGCAAGGTCAAGAAAGGGGTCGCGGAAGTGACCGGGGTCGTGGTCCCTCCGATGGCGGAACACGGCGCTGCCTTCTCGTCTTTCAACTGGTGGATGCTCCCCGTCGACCTGTCATACCTGGGAGTGGCCCATTCCCATCCTTCAGGGAACCACAACCCGTCCCACGAGGACCTCCTGCACGTTACGGGGCGGATAATGGTCATCATGGGGTACCCGTACGCCACGGTCGACAACCTTGGGGTCTACGACCATAACGGGAACCGGGTGCCCTTCGAGGTGTCAGAGGGCACGCGCGCATGAAACGCTAAGGCTTATATCGTCTGAATGAAAGGACTTGTCTCATGTCACAGTACACCAAGGGTCAATCCTGGGGTGCGCTGAAGAAGGCCTGGCGTGGCTACAAGGTGGCCAAAGTCCAGAAGAACCCTGAAGACATGAAGAAGTATGCCGAGCGCATCAGGACCCTCCAGAGCGAGCTAGGGCTCGTGCAGGCGAAGTTCCCTGAGCTAGGTCTCAACTAGACCCAGCTCTTCCTCCTTTTACCTAATCAAGTCGGCGTGGTTCGTAATGATCTGATTTCTTAGATCTTGTGCTTGCTGAAGCGTGAAGTCTGGCTCTGCTGACACCAACACGAGCTTGTCCCCGAGATAGAACGTCATGATGTTCAGCCTTTCTCTCTTGTTGAACGTGAACTGGTTCTTCCCGAAGTAACGATCCCACGTCCTGTCGTTGCTGATCTGTATCGTGATACCGGCGATGAGCCTGATGTCTTCGCTCTGAGGCTCGAGCGAGGGAATCCCCTTCCTCATCCCTCCTGCAATCTGCCTGCCTGTCTGGTCAAGAATCTGTGCAGAGCGGAGTCTCCTGTCGAACTTGAAGATCTCCGTGATGATCTTGTCCCAGTGGACTTCCAGCATTACGCTTCACATAGTAACATAGTCCGAGATATAAGTGAGACGCCGCCAATCAGGCTGGCGGCAGCGCTTCCAGGGCCGCCAGGATCTCGGCTGTCTTCCGCACCCTCCCCATCCTCTTCAAAACGTACTCGACAGCGTTGAAGTGGGCTTCCTTCGACCTGTCGGTCATCGCGTCTTCGGCGAATATCTGCTGGAAGCCGTATTCGTATGCGAAACGGGCCGTGCTCTCCACCCCGTAGGTGGTGGCGATCCCACAGAGGACGATGGTGTCCAGCCCTCCTCGCCTGAGCCTCAGTTCGAGGTCGGTGCCGTAGAACGCTCCCCACTGCCTCTTGGTAATCACAACGTCGGACGGTTCGGGACCCATCTCGGAGACGATGTCCGCCCAGTCGGAGGGGACGTCACTCCTTTGGGCGAACGACGTATCAGAGATCGTCTGCAGAGTCGTGCCGCTGGACCGGGTGACGTGCACCAGGAATACGGGCATCTTCCTCGCGCGGAAGGCGCTGGCGAGCTTCGCCGCGTTGGCTACCACCAGTTTCGCGTCGTAAGGCTGGGCTTCCATGGAAGCGATACCCTTCTGGAGGTCTATCACCACCAAAGCAGTCTTCGAGCCGTCTATTCCGAGTCCACTCATCGGCCCACTCCAGGTCAGCCGATAGAAAATCCTTATGCGTGCTCCTGCTCGCTGAAGCCAGGGCTCTCGCCACTGCTTCGTGGGGGACGGGGCCGTCTGGGAGCGTCACCGGGGTGCGACCTGCTTCGTCAATAAATGGCCGCGGTCACTCCTCTGCCATACGCAACCTGATGGGGCGGTGAGACCGACTCGCGCTCGCGGGTCAAACCCTGGTCGGGATTGCTTCCGAGGTTCTCTTGTTCTCTGAAATCGCCCCGCTGCGCCTTTCTTTATGCCTCGCGCCGTACTGCCAACCGCCCTGCAATTCGACGGCCGTATGGTGATAGTATTGGGAAGGCTTGGGCTGGTCGCCTGTTCTTCGACAGGGGTCCTTGTCTGCGTCTTGCAGGCCCACAGATGAAACAAAGAGACGGCCGCTGACTGGGCACGACAGAAACCGGGTTGGAGCGATACTTCTGTACAAAGCCGGCCGCTCCTCCAATTAGTTCTTAAACCAGTAGCAGGGGGCTACTAAGTAATATGCCTGCACTCATCACGCCTGACTTCACGTCTCTCATCCTGAGGGTCGCTGTCGGCGTCGCGCTCATCATGCACGGCATCCCCAAAGTGAAGGGAGGGTGGGGCAAGCAGTCCGGCGAGTGGATAAAATCCATGGGAGTGCCGGCTATATTGGCCCAGTTTGTGACCGTCTTGGAACTCTTCGGCGGGTTGTTCTTGGTGGTCGGGCTCTTGGTCCCGATCGTGGCGGCGTTATTCGCCATCCAGTTCCTAGCCATCATAGTCATGAAGGTGACGAAGATGAAAGCAGGTTTCATGGGTTCGGGCGGGAAGCCAGGTTACGAGATTGACTTCACGTACCTCATGCTCTCGCTGGCGATCCTGCTCCTGGGTTCCGGGGCAATCTCTCTGGACTCGCTCATCCACATCTTCTGAGCGCCGCTATGCGTGCGGCTGGATTTGGTCGAATCAACATAACGGAGTTGTTGATAGTGTTTGACTCAGGCTCTGAAGTGGCCTGACGGGGCGTATCAACGCCAGCTATGGTCCTAGAAGTAGCAACCGTCCTGCTTGGCGCATGCGTGGGCGCGGTCGTCGTGATCTACGCTGCGGCAAGGGGCTATCTTGGACACAAGAAGGCGGCCGCTCCGGTCTCATCCATAGACACTTTCGTTGCGAAGACGGAGCAGGCGGAGGTCCCAGTCACGGAGGCACCTGCCGTGGCAGAGCCTGCTCCGTCCGCTGCGCCCGAGCCAACTCCCGCACCAGAGGCCGCACCTTCACCAGCACCAGCGCTGTACGAATCGGTCCAGCCCGCACCGGCGCCTGTGACCTTCTCAGCGCCTTCGTCCTCCGCATTCGGGGCTCCCACGTTGGCGAAGAAGCCAACGAGGACCTACAGAAGGAGGACTGCTCCGGTAAGGAGCGCTGGCGGTGTCAAGAAGAACCTGGCCAAGCCCAAGAAGCGCTAGACAGGATATCCGAAAGCAGAGCGTGGGTTCATAAACCCACACTCTTCCTCTTTTGAAAAGCCTTGACCTCGGAGCCGATGGTAGGCCTGCACGTCTCTGCCGCTGGCTCGCTCGATTTCGCGTTCGACCGTGCAAGAGAGATAGGAGCGAACACCTTCCAGATTTTCACGAGGAACCCCAATCAGTGGAAGTTCAAGCCAGTCACTGAGGGAGACGTGGCTGCTTTCCGACAGAAGAGAAAGGAGTCGGGGTTCAGGAGGATAGTCGACCATATGCCCTACCTCCCGAATCTTGCCTCTTCCGAGAAGTCGACCATGAAGATCAGCAGATTCACGCTCGACGAGGAGCTGAAGCGATGCGACGCACTCGGGGTCGACTATCTGGTGGTCCACCTCGGAAGCCACCTCGGCAAGGGGACCGCCGTGGGCGTGTCGAACATCGCTGCGGCATGCAATCAGGCGCTCGCTGCAAGCGAAGGGGATGCGAGCATCTTGTTGGAGAACATGGCGGGGCAGAAGAACTGCGTCGGAGCCAGGTTCGAAGAGGTCAGGAGCATACTCGACAAAGTCGACGAGACGCAGCGGATGGGCGTCTGTCTTGATACCTGCCACGTCTACGCGGCCGGTTTCGACCTAGCAAGTGTCGAAGCGGTTGCGAGCACAATGGGGTTGTTCGACGAGATCGTCGGCCTCGATAGGCTCAAGGTAGTCCACCTCAACGACTCCAAGGGTACACTGGGCAGCAGACTGGACAGGCACGAGAACATCGGCGAAGGGAAGATCGGCCGCAGAGGGATTCGGGCGTTTCTGCACCACCCCGGGATCGACGAGAAACCTGTGATAATGGAGACGCCGTACGAAGACTACAAGACGATGGACAAGAGCGTGAAGCTCGTCCGAACGCTCATGCAGTAGCTCGATTCGGTCAAATACTGGGGTCCCCGCCGAGGCTGACGCGGGCCCGTAGCTTAGTTCCAGAGATGGAGAGAACTCAGGTAGAGCATCGGGCTTTTAACCCGAGGGTCAGCGACTGCCCCTAAACGGGTTCGATTCCCGTCGGGCCCGCGGATTTGGTCCTCCTTCTGCCAAGGGGCGGCTTCAAGTTTCTTGATGCCCACAAAGATGCCTCCGGTCAAGGGAGCATCGGCTGGCTTTCATCAACGTGCACATGATGTCTGATGGGGACGAAATACGGCAACCACGGCGCACGACGCCATGCAATCAGCGTACGCCCAAAGTTCAATTGCGGCGTGATGTGACCCCTTAGGGGTTGTCCTCTGGTTCCGAGGATGATGCCCTGTTGCGTGACGCTGCCGAGCGAGCTATTTCATATCTCGGAAACCTGAAGAGTCGGCGAGTAGCTCCAACGAAGGAGGCCCTTCAGAACCTCGACCTTCTCCCGCAGAAGCTCCCCGAGCAGCCCACTTCGGCTGATCGGGTAATCGAACTGCTCGACAGCTTCGGTTCTCCGGCCACGGTCGCAAGCAACGGAAGCCGGTATTTCGGGTTCGTCACCGGCAGCACGCTCCCGGCAGCCCTTGCCGCAAATTGGCTTTCAAGCACCTGGAACCAGAACGGGGCCATGGAGGTCATGTCTCCGGTGGCGACCCGGGTAGAGGCAACCGTCATAGGATGGATCAAGGAGCTCCTCGGCATTCCTTCAGGTTCCGAAGGCGCATTCGTGAGCGGTGCGACGATGGCGAACTTTGCCGGACTGGCTGCGGCCCGTCATGCTGTCTTGGCCCGGGCGGGGTGGGAGTTCGAGAAGAAAGGGATGGACGGTGCACCGAAGGTGAACGTGATTTCAGGAGACGAAATCCACGCCTCCGCCATCAAGGCCATCATGATGCTGGGCTTCGGGACCGAGCACCTCATCCGGCTCCCGGTCGACGCCCAAGGGAGAATCATCCCCCGATCACTCCCGAGGATAAGCGGCCCGACCATCGTCTGCGTCCAGGCCGGGAACGTGAACTCTGGTTCGTTCGACCCGTTCAAACCCCTGGTCGAGTGGGCGCACGAAGCTGGGGCCTGGGTCCATGTGGACGGTGCCTTCGGCCTCTGGGCAGCCGCGTCCCCCCATCGCCGGCCCCTCACTGACGGAGTCGAGGGGGCCGACTCTTGGAGCACGGACTGCCACAAATGGCTCAATGTTCCCTACGACAGCGGGCTGGTCGTGGTCAGGGATCCTGTCCAACTGAGAGGAGCGATGGCCAACCCCGCCGCCCCCTATCTGGAAGGAGAGCATCCTAGGGACAGGTTCGACTACGCCCCTGAGATGTCGAGGAGGGCCCGCGGCGTGGACGCTTGGTCCGCCCTGATGTCCCTCGGGCGGACTGGGGTAGCAGACCTGGTCGAAAGGTGCTGCCGCCACGCGTCCAGGTTCGCGAAACTGCTCTCCGACGGGGGGTGCGAGATACTCAACGAAGTGGTCCTCAACCAAGTGCTTGTTTCGTTCGGGTCGGACGAGGCGACGCAAAGGGTGGTGAGCTCAGTCCAGTCGGATGGGACCTGCTGGTGCGGGGGGACGAAATGGCACGGGAAGGCGGCCATGCGCATCAGCGTAAGCTCTGGCAAGACCACCGACGAAGACGTGGAACAGTCGGTCCGGGCGATGCTCAGGCTAGCGAAGAGCTAGGCCCAGGATCACCCAAACCCTGCTGCGGCCGCGCAACTGACCACCATGCTCAAAATGTCTAACGACGTTTAGGATGTCCGCATCCCCTCATGAATGTGACTGTCAGTTCCAAGACCAGGCAGTCACTCTAGGTGTGGATCCGCTCGAAGCTGTCTCCTGACATGAGGCGGGCGACACGAACGCGTTCAGGTCAGTGCACCCTCTGTCCCGCTTGGTGTCGAACTCCCTCGTACCCGATTCCATCCTTTCTGTCTCATGCGACAACCGTCAGGTATCTCTGAGGTTCATCCTTTTGCAGATAATGTGGAATGGCGGCTTGGGAGAACGCACCTCCGGGGC
>JAKAPN010000065.1 GCA_021822995.1 archaeon | reverse complement strand
GCGACGAAGACCTGAAGGCACATCGCCTCTACGACACATGGAAAGAGAAGAACAACTATGGGAGGAAGTACATGGGGACGGAAAGGTCGACGTTCGTCATCGGCGGCGACGGAAAGATCAAGAAGATATTCAGGAAGGTGTCGCCAAAGGGGCACGAAGCTCAGGTACTGGCAGAGCTGGGGTCATAGGACGAGGGCTTGGGCTCGTTCTTCGCCGGAGTGAAGGCAGGGACCCTCGGCGGTTTCCTGTACGTTGGGGGGACGGCTGTGTTCAACGTGGCGCTCCTTTACCTCCTCAAGCCTGACGTGCTGGGTTTCATCCAGCAGCAGTATTCTACGCTCTGCACCCCAGGCGCTGTGGTGAACGCGACGAGCGGACTGGAGGAGTGTTTCTCTTCGGTGGTTGCGGTAGACGTCCCGTACATAGCCTTCGTCGCGTTCTTCGTCGTCCTGGCTTATGCGGGGCTCTTCGGAATCCTCTACGACTCGATCCCAAGCGGCAGCCCCACGCTCAAGGGAGAATTCTTCGCGATGGTGGCAGGGGTCAACCTCTTTGTATTCGGCTACTCTGGTTTCTTCTTCGACGAGCCCTCTTCCATCGCCACGGGGGTATTCGCGGCGGTCTGGACGGCCGTCTTCGGGTATCTCCTCGGCAGGCTGTACAAGAGGTACACCCGGCCAGTCGCGGTCGGCAGCGATGACCCCGCCCTCCTGAAGGTGATGGTGGACGGCAGGGACCTGACCGGCAGGACAAGGACTTTCGCGCTCACGTCCAGCCACAAGCTGAGGGCTGAACTGACTAACGACGCGTCGTTCAGAGAGTGGCAGGTTACCGGCGGGGTGACGGTAGAGGACTCGAAGTCGTTCGAGACGGTCGTCGAGATAAACGGCGAAGGGACGCTGAAGGGCGTAGTTACAAGCAAATACTAGGCAAACGACGAATTCGACTGTCGTCGCCGTCGAAGGTTAAATACGACATCGGGGCCGAGGGGCAGAATGCTCCTTGTCGCGGTGCCTGAGGAGACGTATTGTCTCAAGACGCAAGAGCACATGCCAGTGAAGACGGGGGAGAACCTCGCATGCTACCGGTGCGGGATGTTCCTGGGCCCCTCCAACGAGCCGAAGCTCGGGACACTTCTGGACTACTAGGGCGCTTTCCCGAAAAGGCTTGAAATCGCACGGAAGCCCCGTTTGACGTAGAACCTGTTCGCGATCTCGTTCTGTGCGGGGACGTCGGCGACAATGAACTCTGCTCCCATCTTCTTGAGCTCTGCTGACGCCTTCTCCAGCATCTCGTTCCCCATGGCCTTCCGCCTGTACTCTGGGAGTATGTAGAAGTCTGAAATGAAACCCTGCATGAGCGGCTCGTAGAACGTCCTCTCGCGGATTTCCGCCCTTAGGACCCCCACCACCTTGGAGCCTTCTACCGCGACCATGAGCAGCTTCCCAGGGGTGTCCGCAGCGGCCTGAACGTACTTCTCGGCGCGGGGCTTCGCGTCGGCGACGACGGCGAACAGTGGGTCGAACTCGTTGTTCAGCCTCTTGGTCCGGACGATCAGGTCGGCAGCCGCGGCGAGCTCGTCCTTCTTCGCGTGTCTTATCTGCAACTTCTCCCCCACTCCCGCACCAGGGACTCCCGATTTACGCCTATTCTGGGGGGTCAAGTATCACTCCGCTCTTCCTCAGCGCGCTCATCACCCTCCTGGAATGCTCTATCACCGCTGTGGCTGTATGCAACGACTCGGCGGCGCTCAGCTTCTTCCTCGCTACCCCCCCTCTGATGGCCGCCTGCCCCACCTTGGCTGCGACTCTCGGGTACACTGCCCACTGGACCATGGTCGGGAGGATCTGATGGTCGCTGATCCCCTTCTCACGCGCGAAAGCCGCGAGCTCCTTGGCAGCCTCGATCACCATTGCGTCCGTGATGGTCTTCGCCCTTACGTCGAGGGCCCCCCTGAACACAGCGGGGAACAGGAGGCTGTTGTTGACCTGGTTGGGGTAGTCCGACCTGCCGGTCGCCACGATCTCCGCGCCCCCCTTCTTGGCCGCGTCGGGGAGCATTTCAGGTACGGGGTTCGCCAGGAAGAAGGCTATCGCCCGCCTGTTCATCACGGAGATCTCGTCTGGTTTGATCATCTTCGGCCCCTGACCGGCTGCAGCGACCAGGGCGTCGGCGCCTTTTAGCGCCTCTTTCAGCCCCCCCGTCCTCCTGTCCCCGTTTGTGCGGATGGCGATGTCGTACTTCCACCTGTTCTTGAGCATGAGCTGGTCGATGTCTTCCCTCTCAGGATGGAGGATGCCCTTCGAGTCAAGGACGGTAATGTCCTTCGGGTCCGCTCCAGCCTGGACCAGGAGCCGCTCCGCGGCCACGTTCGCGGCCCCAGCACCGAACAGCACTATCCTGGACCCGCGGAGCTTCCGGCCCGTAAGCTCGAGCGCGTTGTAGAGGGCAGCCAGGGTCACGCCTGCCGTCCCCTGTTGGTCGTCGTGCCAGACTGGTATCTTCATCTCCCCCCTGAGCCGTTCGAGCACCTCGAAGCACTTCGGGGATTCGATGTCCTCGAGGTTCACCCCTCCCATGGAAGGCTCGAGCGCGCTCACGAAAGAGATGAGCTCGTCCTGGCTCTTCACCTTAACCGGAAGCGGCATCGCGTTCACCCCGCCAAGAAAATTGTAGATCAGCGCCTTGCCTTCCATCACCGGCAGCGCCCCCTCGGGCCCTATGTTCCCCAATCCAAGGACCCTGGTGCCGTCGGTCACCACGGCTATGGTGTTCCACCTCCCCGTATACTCGAACGAGAGCTCCGGGTCCGCCTCGATGGCCTTTGAGACTGCGGCGACCCCAGGGGTGTACCAGATAGAGAAGTCCTCCAGAGACCTCACAGGAACCTTGGGCGCGAACCCCACCTTCCCCGCGTAGAACTTCGAGTAAGACAGGGCCTTCCGCGAAGAGTCGGCCGTCGGTGTCCCCTTCAAGGCGTCAGCATGCCTCGTTTCACCCATATTTCCGCTTTCGACCTGCGGCTGGACGAGCCGCTGGCCGCGCCTCCTGTGGCTCATTGGCTCGGCCCCGCGGGCACGCCTGCCTCTCCCATTCTGGCCCCGGACCCGCGTCGTGCGTTTAAGTGGGACGGGCGATTCTCACAGTTGGCAACCGCGGAAGGACGAGCGCCTAATGGCTGATGAATTTGTGGGGGTCCTTTTCGAACGCTGCCCTGCACCCCGCCGAGCAGAAGTAGAAGGTGGCGCCTCCATGCTCCAGCTTCAGGGTTGCCTTCTTTTCGTCAACTGACATTCCACAGACTGGGTCTTTCTGCATGATGATCAGGCGGACACTGGGCCCGGGTTATTTGACGGTTCTGCTTTACATTCGTAAAGTCTTTTAACAGCCAGAGCCGGTCGCACCCCGTTGAAACTGGACGAGAAAGACACGGCGATCCTTGAGGTCCTGCTGAAAGACGGGCGGGCGTCGCTCAGAGAAGTCGCAGCCAGGACGTCGCTCACGGCCCCGACAGTCTCCATGCGCCTGGCAAGGATGCGGAGGGGAGGGCTCATCAGGGGTTTCGCGCCGGTCCTCGACCCTTCTGCGTCACCTCAGGTGGCAGCCTTCGTAAGGCTCAGGGTCCCAGCGGAGAAGGCAGGAGCGGCGTCGGAAGCGCTCGCCAGGCTACCCGAAGTGGAGGGGGTGTACATGACTGCGGGCGAGGGGAATCTCCTCGTCAGGCTCGGTGTGGATGACCTCGCGGAAGTGGAGACGTTCGTAGAGGACAGGCTTTCTGCCCCTTCGGGGTGGAGGGTGGTCTCCTCTGACGTGGTCACGAAGTCGATTAAGGACGCATCTAGGGTGCGGGTCCCCAGGGCGGCGTCGCTGAAGTTCAGGTGCGATTACTGCCACCAAGAAGTGCGCTCGGACCGACCCCATTCGATCAGGGTGGGCCAGACCAGCCATTACTTCTGCTGCAGCACGTGCAGGAAGTCCTATGCCAGCAAGCACGGCGGAGAGCTGGCCGCGGCGCGTGCGAAGCTCAGGAGAACCGCTTTACATCCGTAAACGGGAGAATTTAGCACCGCCTGTACCATAGGGAAAGAAGATGGCCAAGGATCCGGTCTGCGGGATGTTCGTCGACGAAGAGACCGCGGAGCTCAAGGCGGAATCGAGAGGGGTGACCTATTACTTCTGCAGCGAGTCGTGCAAGACGGAGTTCCTGGCACCCGAGGCCGAGGTCAGGAGGCTCGAGTTCTCCGTGGCTGCGGCCGCGGCGCTCACCGTGCCCATCCTCCTCCTCACGTACACTTCTGTCCTCGCCGGTAGGATGCAAGATTTCACCCTCCTCCTGCTCGCGGCTCCTGTCCAGTTCGGGGTCGGGTGGCGGTTCTACAGAGGGACCTACGACAGCATCAGGAACAGGATGGGGAACATGGACGTCCTCGTAGCGTTGGGGACTTCGGCCGCCTTCGGGTATTCTGCTGTGGTCACGTTCTTCCCCGGAGCTTTCCCGTTTTCAGGGGTATACTTCGACACCTCCGCTGTGATAGTCACGCTGGTCCTGGCCGGGAGGTACCTGGAGCACTTCACAAAGTGGAGGGCCTCGGCCGCGGTCAGGCAGCTGCTCGCCCTGCAACCAATGAAGGCTCACAGGCTGCGGGACGGAGTTGAATCGGAGGTCCCAATCGAGGAAGTCGCGGTCGGCGACCTGCTCCTCGTCCGGCCTGGAGAGAAGGTCCCGGTCGACTCCGTCGTGCTCGAGGGGGTGTCGGCGGTTGACGAGTCGATGATAACGGGGGAGAGCATCCCCGCAGAAAAGAGACCAGGGGACGCTGTCATCGGAGCTACGATCAACGGCGGTGGGCTGCTCAAAGTGAGAGCCGCAAAGGTAGGCCAGGACACGGCGCTTGCGCAGATCGTGAGGCTCGTAGAGGAGGCCCAGGTCGGGAGGGCGCCGATCCAGCGGATGGCAGACAGGGTCGCTTCGATATTCGTCCCGACCGTGGTCTTGGCGGCAACTGCCGCAGGGCTCGCCTGGTACTTCGTCGGGCACATCGGCGTCGACTTCGCGACCCTTGCCTTCGTCTCCGTAGTGGTGGTGGCCTGCCCCTGCGCCCTCGGCGTAGCCACTCCGGCTGCGCTGTTGGTGGGGACGAGCAAGGGCGCCCAGAATGGGGTGCTGATCAAAGGAGGGGACCAGCTCGAACGCGCGGGGAAGGTGGACACGGTCGTGTTCGACAAGACCGGGACCCTTACCGTCGGAAGGCCCGCTGTTACAGCGGTAGTACCGGCCGGAGAGGAGACGGCGGAGGAGATTCTCCGGCTCGCGGCTTCGGTGGAGAAGGGGTCGGAGCACCCCCTTGCGGGGGCGATCCTGAAAGAAGCCGCTGCGAGGTCCATAACCCTGTCAGCAGCAGAGGGGTTCCAATCCACGGCTGGGGAAGGGGTCGCGGCTGCCGTTGATGGGGGACTCGTCGCCATCGGGAACAGGAAGATGATGGCCAAGCTGGGGGCAGACGTTACGTCTCTGGAGCCGGAACTCCAGCGCCTTGAGGGGGAGGGGCAGACTGCTATGCTCCTCGCGCGCGGCAACAGGGTGGCCGGAGTCATCGCGGTCGCCGACACCCTGAAGCCGTCGGCGGTGCGGACCGTGTCGGCGATGAAAGAGATGGGGATCGAAGTAGTCATGATCACCGGAGACAACAGCCGGACGGCGGCTGCTATCGCTCGGAGCCTGGGGATTTCGAGGTTCGTCGCGGACGTCGCGCCGCAGCAGAAGGAGCTCGAAATCGAAGCGCTGCAGAAGGAGGGGAGGGTCGTCGCGATGGTTGGAGACGGGATCAACGACGCCCCCGCGCTGGCGAGGGCAGACGTGGGGGTGGCGATCGGGAGCGGGACGGACATCGCCAAGGAGTCGGGCGGAGTGGTGCTCGTCACGGAAGACCTCCGGGGCGCGGCCACGGCGATCGCGCTGAGCCGGAAGACCGTCGCGAAGATCAAGCAGAACCTCTTCTGGGCGTTCGCCTACAACGCGGCGCTCATCCCCGTCGCGGCAGGAGCGCTCACCCCGTTCTTTGGCGTGCAGATGTACGCTTACCTCCCGTTCCTCGCAGCAGGCGCGATGGCGATAAGCTCCGTCACGGTCATCGGAAACTCGCTCTTGCTGTTCAGGTTCAGGCCGTGGGGTGACGCGGCCGCATGAGCGACCCCCCGAAGCCCGCCAGGGCTGTGTACTCGGTGAGAGGCGCGAGCTGCGTCACCTGCGCGCTGGCGATCGAGAAGCAGGTGGCGGCGCTGGACGGCGTCGAGACGGTCAGGAGCTCGATAATGCTGAACCAGGTCTTCGTAGACTACGACCCGACGAAGCTGGGGCCGGAGAAGATAGCCGAAGCGATAAAGCGGACCGGATACTCGAACAACCTCGTAAGAAAGGACTGAAGGCTGCCGCTCGAACGTTTATCTCCCCTTCAGGCCACACGGCGGAAGACACCCTTGGTAGACGAGAAATACTCGAAGTACGTAGGCGAGCACCTCGACGGCTTCGCGAAAGACATCGTTCGCCTGGCGGCGCAGCGGAGCGTGTCGGCGAGGCACGAGGGGGTCGAGGAGTGCAGCGTCCTGGTGGAAAAGATGCTCAAGGACGTGGGAG
>JAKAPN010000064.1 GCA_021822995.1 archaeon | reverse complement strand
GATGCGCTTCGCTGCGGCGATGTTGTTCCTCTGAGCCTCTCTCCCTCTGGACTCCCCGGAACCTTCCTTCAGAATTATGACCGGCTGTCCTGACGCTGACATTTGGATTCAGCGGTATACAACCAACCGGGGTATATGAGTTTTACGAGACCGGGCTCGGTACTAGCGAATCGACGCCAGGCCGTTCTTCCTGTCAGCTCCTCCCAGCTCGGCTCTCTGCCGCGCGTGCCAGAAACCATATCTTTGGTGGTCCGGGACGAGGGCTTGCGGGGCGTGGGGTCCCACCGCTCGTGCCCGTTCATGTCAACTATCTTCATCGGGTTGTCCCTGGCGCAGACGTACCTGTTGAGCGTTATAGGGTCACTTTCGTTCCCTGCATAGGAGTCCTCGGCGACGAATCTCCCGGTCTCGGGGTCGTAGTATCTTGCCCCCTCGTAGCAGCGCCCGAGCGCTTCGTCGTAGGGCATCCCCGCGAACTTGAACGCTCCTTCTCCGACACCGAGTAGCTCCTCCCGCTCGGCACGTGGTCGGAGTTGAACTTGACCGTCACAGTGCTCGCGGTCTCCGGTCGAGTGCTTCAAAGGGCGTCTTGATGGATGTGAGAAACCGAGATGCCCACTTGATACCCAAGGAGAGACCTCTTCTTTGGAGGACTGTAGTGTAACTGGTGAAAATTGGTCATGAACCTCTCTTGCGTACATAGCGACGAATGAGGTCCCAGACGCCGAGGAGAAAGATGAATGGTACCGCATAAACAAGGTAAGGATATGTGTAGACCATGGCATGCGCCAAGTCGTCTTGCGCGCTTGTATTCGTGAAATACGAGTAGAAGATTCCAAGAAGCAATGGTCCAACGACTGCTATAAGGAACGCAACACCCAACACGATTCTCCAAGTTGGAAGTCTGGCCGGCTTCGAATCTCCTTTCACGGACATGTCGAATCGTACACTGCTCCTGTCATGACGACAATCGGGATTCCGACTTCAGGAACTCCTAACACCGCGGCAATCCATCCGCCAGTTACAAACCCCACCGCAAGGGCGTCCCGGAGAGTAGATTGCCCCGAAAGCGCATCATTTTCCGCGTTGGTGTATATTTCAAAGGTGGAAGTACCAGCGCCAGCCAGGGCTTCAGGTAAAGAGGTTGGCGGTGGAGGGGTAATGCATTGGAACTGTTGGTTCGTCGCGCTAGTCGCCGCGCTAGTTTCCCTCGAAGTCGTCGAGGTTACTGTGATCAATCCGTTCCCATACTGACTATTACCGCTTTCGGTTAGCGTTACGTCGGGTGATCTGTGTGAAGTGTCTGTGATGGCCGTCCCGGTCGTCTCGCCCGTCGTTGTGCCGCTGGTCGTGTACGTTTGTGTCTGCGAACTGAGCCTCCAGAGCTCTGACATCCTGTAACTGTTGGGGATTACGGCACTGGTCGTCGTGATGCCGGGGCCCGTCGTGAGGGCGCTGGCGCCAGCAAGTCTGATGTGCGAGACAAACCAATGTCCTGTAGGGTCGTTGTACCTCTCGGGATTATCTCTCGCGTAGATGTACAGGTTCATCGTCATGGGGTCGGTCCTGTCCCCCTGGTACGAGTCCTCCGTGACGAACCTCCCCGTCTCGGGGTCGTAGTACCTCGCCCCTTCGTAGTAGAGCCCCGTCGCCTCGTCGAGGAGCTTCCCCGTGTACTGGAACGCCTCCTCCCCTGTGACCCCGTAGCTGGGGCCGTAGGGGACGTATTCGGCCTTGAAGGCGGGGGTGACCGTCGCCGTCATGGTCAGGACTGTCGAACCCAGCGCGTCCTGGTGGAGGTAGTAGGTGGTGTAGTTCACCATCTGGGCAACCTGTACCCCTCCTGCATAGAAGCTCTTCGTCACTATCCCCGATGTGAGGTTCTTCTGGTAGAGCGTGTTCACCCCTTGATAGGAGTAGACGAAGGTGCTCCCTCCCGCGACCTGCTCCACCCTGTTCCCGTCCCCGTCGTAGTAGTCCTGCTGGACCACTGTCCCGGAGTGAGTGACGCTCGTGAGGCGGTTCTCGTAGTCGTATGAATAGGCCCACCCCCCGCTCTTCGTCATCAAGTTCCCGTTGGCGTCGTAAGTGTAGTTTACGTTTCCGCCAGAGCTTGGATAGCTGACTTCGATGAACCTGTTCAGGTCGTCACACTGGTGTGACATGGCATGCCCCCTTGCGTCTTTCATGCCGTGCAGCCTCCCTGACTCTTGACCGCGGACTCGTTGGGTGCTGCGCGTGATTCGAGTGCACCATCATCAGCCCCCTGGTGCGACAGGCAGGTGAAGGCCAAAGAAGAGGTACAAAGCTATTGCCACAGCCTCGATGACCAGCATGGCGCTGCCACACGCGGCGAAGTCGAAGTTATCATACACAACCTTGTCCGAAGCTTTGAACCTCCTGCCTCGGGAATCGCTTTCTAAAGGAGCGGTCGATTTCCTCGATAGCCGGCTTCTAACGAATAGCCCCGTGAATACAAAGAAGATACCCACCAAGGCGCTAAAACCATCAATGCGGGTATACAAACTGAAGAGTTGTAACATTGCTCCAACGACTATACCAACGAAGAATTTCTTGCTTCCTCCGGGTAGCTTCAAGAAGCAGGTTCTCCCACGTCGGACCGCCCATGCCCCGCTGGGTGTATCGATGACAATTTCTACCAAAATCAGAACTTGGTCAATACGTCTTCCAGATGGTAGTTTATTATCTGAGGAATAGGGGTGAAAACGGTTGTTGCTACCGAGGCGGAGGTGGACACAGCTGTGCCGACGACGGCTCCTGCGATGATATCGCCCCCCTCCCCTCCAACCGCGGCACCGACGAACGCCCCACCGGAGCTAATGGCGCCTCCAAGCGCTACACCTGCGATTGACCTTAGTGACAGTGGAGCGAAGTGTCCGGTGGTCTCGTATGCACTGACCTGCTCATCCACAAATGTGGCTCCAGCACCCACTGCTGCGTTGGCCAGAATACCACCAAGAGCCCCGACCCCTCCACTTACGGCTCCAATCGAAGCCGCACTCAGAACGGTTTTCACGTTTGCGTCTCCCTTGTATAGTCCGACTCCCAGACTCGCGAAGGCGCTCATTCCTGCACCTGCGGCTGCAGACGCAATGACACCGGTGACTGTTGCCGTAGATGTTACTACCCCTCCACTTGCAAGCGCACCAACGACCACTGGTGCAGCAAGTCCCGCGGTTACTACGACTGCAGCGGAGGCTATCGCAACGACTGCCGTCACCTCTATTGCCTGTTGCTCACTCGGCGGCAGGCTGTTCCACGCGTTCGACGCAGCGTTGGCGACGTCGGTGGCAGCGCCAGCCACGTCAGAGGCTGCCGTCGTCAGATCAGCCACCGGGTTCCACCACTCGTGCCCGTTCATGTCCACGATCTTCATGGGATTGTCCCTGGCGTAGATGTAGCGGTTCAGGCTCTGAGGGTCCTCCCCTGAACCCACTACCGAATCCTCGGTGGCGAACCTCCCAGTCACTGGGTCGTAGTACCTCGCCCCCTCGTAATACAAGCCAGTGGCCTCGTCCAATAGCTTCCCGGTGTACTGGAACGCCTCGCTCCTCGTGGCGCCAAAGCTTGGGCCATAGGGTGCGTAGGTTACGCTAAAGGAAGTTGCGACAGTAGAAGTCATGGTCAGCACCGTGCTCCCTAGTGCGTCCTGGTGGAGGTAGAAGACCCCCGAGCCTACCATCTGCGCCACCTGTATCCCGCCTGCATAGAAGCTCTTCGTTGTGGTGTCGGAAGTGAGGTTCTTCTGGTATAGGATGTTGACCCCCTGGTACGAATACAAGATCGCGCTCCCGCCTGCGACCTGCTCCACCCTGTTCCCGTCCCCGTCGTAGTAGTCCTGCTGGACCACTGTCCCGGAGTGAGTGACGCTCGTGAGGCGGTTCTCGTAGTCGTATGAATAGGCCCACCCCCCGCTCTTCGTCATCAAGTTCCCGTTGGCGTCGTAAGTGTAGTTTACGCTCCCTGCGCTCGTGAGCCTGTTGAAGGGGCCGTACGAGTAGTCCGTGGTGGTCGACCCGTTGACCGTCTTCATCCTGTTCCCCACCTGGTCGTAGGAGTATGCGACCGTCCCCCAGGGCCCCGACGCCGACGTCAGCCTGTTCAGCGCGTCATACCCGTAGCTCTGCGCGTTCTCCGTCAGCACGTTCCCCGCCCCGTCGTAGGTGTAGTTCAGCTCCATCTCTACGGTGCTCCCGTAGACGTCCTTTATCCGCGTGGGCCTGTCCCTGCTGTCGTATGTGTACGTCGCCACCTCGCCGTCCCCGTAGGCTATCTTGCTCATCTGGCCGTCCGGGGTGTATGACAGCGTGGCATAGCTCCCCACCGTCTTGAGCCACCCGACCCCGTCGTACCCCGTGGACAGGACGTACCCGTCCGGGTAGGTGATCTGGACGACGTTCCCGGCGGCGTCGTAGCGTAGAGGGTCTGGACCTTCGACCCGTCCACGTACTCGGTCTGGTTGGTCAGCCGCCCCCTTGCGTCGTAGCCGTAGTAGTCCCTCGCACTAGGGCTGACCTGAGAGAGCCTGTTCCCGTCCGCGTCGTACGTGTAGCTCACCGCCCCTCCAGACCCCGGATAGCTCGCCTCGACCAGCCTGTTCAGCGAGTCGTAGGCGTACGATATCGTGCTCCCGTTGGCCGTCGTCCTCGTGAGCAGGTTCCCCGCCGCGTCGTAGGCCTTCGTCTCGCGGGTGCCGTCAGGGCGAGGAACAGGAAGTTGGGCAGCAGGAAGAGAGGGAGGAGGGGGGCCTGTGCAAGCCTCCACAGCACCATGCTTCTTTGCTTTCTCATCACTCTGACGCCCTGCGGTTACGGGTTCTCTCTATTTAATCACGAACATCGAGCCATGGAATCGATGCGACGTGAGGTAGAGACGACGCCCGATTCGAACCTTTGTCCTAAGAAGTAATTCTTAAGTGGGCTAACTTTTGGAACCCCAGAGTCCGAATTGTCCGCTTCTCCGAACCTATCCAGGAAACTTGCCGCCGAAGCCATAGGCACCTTCGTCTTCGTCCTGGTCGGCGCAGGTTCGGCGGTCGGGACCGCCAGCCTGGCGAGCCCGGGCTCCGGAGCCGCGCTCATCATCGCTTCACTTGCCAACGGGATCGGTCTGGCCGTCGCGGTGTCTGCGACCATGGGTATCTCCGGTGGGGTCCTCAACCCTGCTGTGGTACTCGGGCTCCTGGTCGGGAAGAAGCTGAAGGCAAGGGAGGTCGTGCCGTACATCGTCGCGGAGCTGGTCGGTGCGTTAGCCGCCGGTTTCGCGCTGGTAGCGTCATTCCCCTCGGCTATCGGGAGCTCGGTGAACTGGGGTTCGCCCTCGCTCAACGGCGCCATCGGCGTCGGTCAGGGCATAGCGATCGAGGCGCTGCTCACCTTCTTCCTCATGTTCGCGATCTACGGGACCGCGGTCGATCCAAGGGCGCCCAAGATAGGCGGGCTGGGTATCGGGCTGACGGTCGTGGCGGACGTCCTCGTAGGGGGCAACTTCACCGGGGCGGCGATGAACCCGGCTCGAGCCTTCGGCCCAATGCTCGCCGGTGGTTTCTTACCGGGATACTGGTACGTCTATCTCATCGGCCCGGTAGTAGGCGCGGTCATTGCAGGACTGGCCTACAGATACCTCTTGGAGCAGGAAGGATAGAGGCGCGCGGATAAATGTCTCAAATCGAGGGCGCACAGTCTCCTTGAAATCGACAGCGGAGAGGCTCGGCAGAGAGCAGGCGAAGGAAGTCCTGGTCAGCCTCGATTCCGCCCTGGCAGCTTCCCGCGGGAAGCCTGGGAGGGAGTCAGCGGTCAAGATGCTGAACACCTCCGTGCCAAGCTACACCTGGGTGGGCATCTACGTTGTCCACGGCCAAGACCTCGAACTCGATGCCTGGGCCGGGCCCGCGCCTACGGAGCACACGAAGATCCCCATCGGCAAGGGGGTTTGCGGTTTCGCTGCAAAGGCGGGGCGGACCGAGATAGTGTCAGACGTGAGCAAGGACCCACGATACCTGCAGTGCTTCCTGTCTACAAAGTCCGAGATCGTCGTACCGATAATAAGACAGGGCGCAGTCCTGGGTGAGATAGACATCGACGGGGACCAACTTGACGCCTTCTCCTCCCTCGACAGGGAGTTCCTCGAGGCAGTCGCGAAGAAGCTCAGCGCCGCGTGGGAATAGGGCCCCGGGGGTGCTAGCCCCCAAGGGAGACGGCCTTTGGGAACACCTCTGACTCCTCTGCGAGGGCGTGCCGGTTGAACAGCGCCTCGAGCTCGTCCTCTTTCCCCTCGAGCTCCACGGCAGACTCAGACGCGAGCTCGCTGACCCTCTGCAACAGGCCGTAAATCGGGCGATGCTGCCTGAAGACGGCTATCTCTCTTTCCGCACCCTTGACCCCGAGCTTCCGCACAAGGAGCCCGAGAATCTGTGACTCCTCGTCGACTATGTGCTGCCGGAAGAGCGAATCCAGCTCCCCGAGGATCGACTTCACACTTGCGAAGTCTCCCCTGGCGGCTGCCTCCCTGCCGCGCAGGAGCCCGTCCCGAATCTCCTTGTGCTCGCGGACGAGGAGCTTTACCAGGTCTTCCAGCGGCAGCTTCCTCGGCAAGTACCGCACTCCCATGCTCAGC
>JAKAPN010000063.1 GCA_021822995.1 archaeon | reverse complement strand
CTCTTCCACGGCCCTGCGGGATGCGGCCTGCTGATACGTCTCGCCAGGGTAGACGTGGCTCGTGAATGAGACGTCCCAGGCACCCGGCCACAGGAGCTTCTTCGAGCTCCGCTGCTGGAGGAGCATCTTCCCCCCGTGGAATATGAATGCGGTGTAGGCCCGGTGCCTCTTCCCCTTTCCGGAGTGGCAGTTCTCGCGGGTGTCCGTCCCGATCTGGTTGTCGTCGTCGTCCACAAGTATGAGTATCTCCTGCTTGACCAATGCACGCCGGTCGGAGGGCAGAATCTAGATAAGCCAATCGGCCTTTAAATGGACAGCGTCGGCCTTGATAGCGTGCGCCTCTCCGTGACCGGGACGGTCTTCAGCGGCATGGGGAAAGGAAAGTACTACGTCGGCCACCCCGAATATCAGAAACGCTTCAAGAAGTGCCTCGGCTACGCACCGTACCCCGGCACACTGAACGTCAAGATCGAAGAAGCGGAGACAATACGCAGGCTAGAAGAGATCAGATCCATGGACGGAGTGAAGATTGAAGCCTTCTCACTGGGCGGAGAGTCGTTCAGCGCGCTGACCTGCTTCGAAGGAGAGCTCCGAGGAGACAAGGTCACGCTTCTGTTCATTGACGTGACGTACTATAACGAGACCGTGGCAGAGCTCATTTCGCCAGCCTATCTCAGGGGCAAGCTTGGACTGCGAGACGGAGACGTGGTTACCTTCAGCGTCGACGTGCCCACCCCTCGCCCAGGTAGACCGTGACGGCGCACTCGTCGCCGTCTTCAAGGTCGAGGGCCCTCCTCAAGTTGACAGGAGAGATCACTTCGAGGACAGAGTTGTCGTGGTGGGTCCTTTCTATGACCAAGACGCCGCCGGGGTGCTTCCCTGCGATCTTTGCCCGGAAGCATTTCACTGGCCCGTACGACCTCATCCCGTCTGCGAAGCCGGGGACCTCCAACCCCTTCAGCAGGTCGAGCCGCCGCCTCTGATCCACCATGGCTTCGTTGGCGAGCCTCAGGTTGAGCGTCCCTGGAAAGGGGACGAAGCCGAGCGCTCCGGTGAACCCTTCCTTGTATCCTGCGAGCGAGATGTAATACCCTCCTTCCTTCAGCCCCGTGAACACCGTCCCCCTGAAGCCCAGCGTGTTCTTCCCCCTCTCCATGTTAGCGCCGACGTCGGCTAGGAAGGTCTCGACGGCGTCGAGCCCCCTGTCTGTGAGCCGGACCGCGAGCCCCCTCCCGGAGTGCGCCCTTTCGACCAGCCCTGCCCTTTGAAGCTCGGCAAGGCGCAGAGAGGCCGCCTGCTGGCTGAGCCCCATCGCTTCGCCGAGCATGCCGGTGGTGACGTTCGTGAACGACCGGACGGCGCCTAACTTCGCAAGGTGCAGCAGCGTAGCAAGTTGTCCAGAGCTGGCGACCGGTGGCGGCTTCGGCATCTACAAGTCCTCTGGTAGCTACCAAAGCGTTATAACGATACCGGGAACGGCGGCTTTCATGGGCGGCGTTTCACGCGGACGTCTCGACACACCGGCCATCGCAGGCAGCGCCATCTTCAGCGCTTTGGCCATACTTCTCGCGGCTGGATCGCAGGCCCTCGGGCTCAACTTCCCCCTGATACCGTACCTCCAGTTCGACGTGGGGGAGGTGGCGATAATACTCGCCTTCTTCATCTTCGGACCCGCGCCGGCGCTGGTCTCATCCTTCGTGGAATTCGCAGGCCTCATGATGTTCGGACAGCAGGTCCCAGTCGGACCGTTGCTGAAGCTGTTCGCCCTCCTTTCGACCGTGGCCGGGCTTTGGGCTGGGACGAGGGTCGCGTCACGGGGCGGGAGGACGAGTTTCGGCCGGGTCGCCGGGTGGAGCACGGTGTTCGGCGGCATGGTGCGCGCGGCCGTAATGACCATCCCGAACTTCTATCTGGTCGTCTATCTTTACGGCCTCCCGGCGATCGAAGGGTTCCTCGCCGCGCCGTTCGCCGCGGTGGGCATAGGGCTAACCGCCTCGAACGCCCTCATCTTGGTATTGGCCTTCACCGCTGTGTTCAACTTCATCCAGCTCGCAGTCGTCATGGCGATATCTTCCTTCGTTCTGAAGGTCCCCGCAGTCCCGAGGCTGAGAGTGGGTGGGAGGACCCCGTGGTTCGCCGACGTCGTCGAGCCCGCAGGCGGCTCCAACCCCAGGGAAAGGCGCTAGGCTAGCGCTGGCGGCTGGTGTATGGCTGACATGCTTGAGATTGACAGGCTGAGCTTCAGGTATCCAGAGGCTCCGAGGGAAGCCGTGTCCGGCTTCGACTTGAGAATCCCCCAGGGCGAGATAGTAGTGCTCGCGGGGCCCTCCGGCTGCGGCAAAAGCACCCTGTTGAGAACCGTCAACGGGCTAATCCCCCACATGTACAGCGGTGACTACGCCGGCGACGTGAGGGTGGGCGGCGCAAGCGTGAAGGGGTCAGATATGCGCGACCTCTCCCAGAAGGTGGGGTTCCTTTTCCAGAATCCTGAGAACCAGATATTCATGTTCACGGTCGAGAGGGACGTCGCATTCGGGCTCGAAAACATCGGTGTCCCAAGGGACGAGATGCGGGAAAGGGTGGACGAAGCGCTCAGGCTCCTCGGGATTTCAGACCTTGCCCAGAGGGCGCCCCACGAGCTGTCGGACGGTCAGAAGCAGAGGGTAGCCCTTGCGGGTGTGCTCGCCATGAAGCCGAGCCTTGTCATCTTGGACGAACCCACATCCCTCCTGGATCCAATGACCGCCGGAGACCTCGTCGCGCTTGTAGCGAAGCTCAGGAAAGACCTGGGGACGACGTTCGTGGTCGTCGAGCACAGGCTGGATCTGCTCGTAAAGGTGGCTGACAGGCTTGTGGTGATGAGCGAGGGGAAGAAGGTGCTGGAGGGGACCCCGCGAGACATACTCTTCGGCGATGATGCCGAGAGATATGGGGTCGCGACTCCGGCGGTGACTCAGCTGCAGAAGATGCTGGCCCGCCGCGGGCTTGCCACCACGGGCACCCTGCTTACCCCCGGAGAGCTGGCGGCAGAGCTGAAGGGGAGAAACAGATGATCGAGTTCCAGGGCGTGACCTTCGTCCACCAGAACGGCGTGAAGGCCCTCGACGGAGTCACCCTCAAGGTCGAGGCGGGGGAGACCGTGGCGCTTGTAGGGGAAAACGGCGCAGGGAAGACCACTCTGGTCAAGCACGTCACCGGCCTGCTGAAGCCGACAACAGGCAAGGTCATTGTGGATGGCCATGACACGAAGCAAACTAGCACCGCGAGTCTCTCGAGGAAGGTAGGGGTTGCCTTCCAGAACCCTGACCATCAGCTGTTCTCGGAGAGCGTGGAGGAAGAGATGTCGTTCGCGCTGCGGAACTTCGGCTTCTCTCCCGAATTGGTCCGGAAGCGGGTCGACTGGGGGCTCGGCCTCTTCGGGCTGGACGAGTACAGGAAGTCGTCTCCACTGGTCCTGAGCGGCGGGGAAAAGAAGCGGCTAACCCTCGCCTGCATCCTCGCGTGGGACCCTGACGTCGTCATCCTCGACGAACCGACTGTGGGTCAGGACTCGATCCAGAAGGAAAAGCTTGCTGGGACCATCAAGATGCTCAGGTCTGCGGGGAAGACGGTCGTTGTGGTGTCGCACGACATAGAGTTCCTCTGGCCCATACAGCCGAGGGTTGTAGTGATGAAGTCCGGAAGGGTGGTGGGGGATGGGCCTGCCGCCCTGGTGATGCAGGACGAGACCCTGCTGGCGTCTGCAAGAGTGGCGCAGCCGCAGCTAGTCGAGCTGTACAGGGGGCTCTCCGAGCGACCTCCCGGGCCCTTTGTCGACGCCCTGGACGCCAGGCGTTGGTTCGAGGAGAGGATGAAACGATGATGTGGCTCAGCGGGGGGTTCGTCTTCAGGCGGGGGGACTCGCCCTACCACAGGCTGGACCCCAGGGTCAAGCTCCTCATATCGGCGCTGATGTTCGTGTCCACACTGCTCGTAAGGTCGTTCTACGAGCTCCTTGCGGTCATTGCGGTCATGGTCGCGGTCGCGGCGGTGGCCACGGTGCTGAAGAGGGTTGGCAGGACGATGGTCCTCACCGCGACGTTTTCTGCGTTCATCTTCGTCATCAACATCGTTTTCACGAGGAACCTGGAGTCGTCCGTCCTCTACGCCGTTAGATTCGTGGCGATAGTCGTGTCTACCAGCCTTTTCTTCATCACGACGTCCCCAGACGAGCTCGAGCAGGTAATGAAGACGTTCCGGCTCCCCCGGGACGTGGTCTTCGCGTTCGTGACTGCGGTCAGGTTCATCCCTGTGATGATGCTGGACACAATCCAGATCATGGACGCGCAGAAGTCCAGGGGCCTGGAGCTCGAGAAGGGCAACATCTTCCGGCGGGTGAGGAACATGATACCAGTGCTCATCCCTCTGGTGGTCAACTCCGTCGTCAGGAGCGGCGAGCTGGCCGAGGCCATGGAGTCGCGCGCGTATGGGGCTGTGCCGAGGCCGACTTCCCTGGTTCAGTACAAGTCCAGCGTCACGGACAAGGTGGTGGCCCTGGCCGCCCTCGCGCTGTTCATCGCCGGCGCTTACTCCTTTTATTACATCCTGCCCGTCCAGCTCCCGTGATACCAGCCCGGGTGGTCGCGGACGAAAGAGAGCGGGCGAGCGGAGTACCGGACGAACTTTCCAAGCTCAACGTGAGGGTCTACTACAGCAGGCTCCCCGTGGCCGACTACGTCCTGAACCCCGAGGTCGCCATAGAGAGGAAGTCAGTCAGGGACCTGGTGTCGTCGGTCTACGACTCGCGGATCTTCTACCAGGCCGCCAAGCTGTCGGCCGCCTACGTCAGGCCGTTCCTCCTGGTGGAGGGGGACTCGAAGGAGGTGGAGTCGCTCACAAAGAACCTGAAGTCGTTCTATGGCGCCATAGCCAACGTCAGCATGGCCTACGGGCTGAGGATTCTGTATACCGCCAACCCGAAGGAGACCGCGATTGCGATCGCGGAGCTCCTCAACCACGCTCGCGCGAGGCCGCTTGCCAGGATGCCGTCCGAGCTCCCGCCCAAGGCAAAGAGCATCCCTCAGCAGCAGCTGTACCTGGTCTCGTCTCTCCCCGGGGTCGGCAGGAAGCTTGCGGAGAGGCTCCTCTCGAAGTATGGGTCGCCGCGGAAGGTGATGGGACTGACTGCGGGCGAATTGGCCCTGACCCAGGGCATTGGGTGGAAGAGGGCGGAGAAGATCAAAGGGGTGCTGGACTCCAAGTACGCGAGATACCAAGAAAAAGGGGGCCAGTCCAGGCTGGAAACATGAAGAAGGTCGCGGCGCTCGGGGACACGGGCAAGATGGTAACGGCGATGACCGAGGCGGAGGCGATGGAACGGGTGGCCCTGCTAGTCCTAAACCTCTCGAATCTAAACGGCACGGGGGCCATGGCCGCGGAGTTCGTCTCGGCGAGGGACAGAGCATGAAGTTCGGCTACATCCTCCCCAACTACGGAGACAAGATCACCCCCCAGGAACTACTGGAGATCTCCGCGGTCTGCGAAGAGTGTGGATACGATTCCGTGTGGGCGACCGACCACGTGATACTGCCCACGGAGCTCAGGGAACCCTACGGACAGCTGATCGAACCGATGACCATGCTCGCTTTCATCGCGTCGAGGCGCGAAAAGCTCAGGGTGGGGACTTCGATACTCGTCCTGCCGCAGCGCAACCCTATCCTGGTGGCGAAGCAGGCCGCGGCGCTCGACGTGCTATCCGAGGGGAGACTGATCCTCGGCGTAGGTGTCGGGTGGGCGGAGAAGGAGTTCGGCTTCCTGGGCGCCGATTTCGGGAGAAGGGGGAAAGTGATGGACGAAAGCATCGTTTTGATGCGGAAGCTCTGGAACGACGATGTAGTCGACTTTGAAGGGAGGTTCTTCCGCGTCAGGGAGGCGTTGTTCTTCCCGAAGCCCCTGAATCGGGCCGTGCCTGTGTGGATAGGTGGGAACGGGTCACCCTCGCTGAGAAGGGCGGCAGCCTACGGCGACGGGTGGCATCCGGTTGGCCCTGACCTTGAAGATTTCGCGAAGGGGGCGGCGAAGATCAGGGAGAGCAAGAAGGACATCGTCCTTTCTGTAAGGATGACGACCGACGTCAGAAAGAAGAGGGAGGCGTACGCAGGCGCCAACAATGAGAAGAGGGTGGCTGTGTCGGGCACGGCGACTGAAATCCGTCAGCAGATCGACGGCTACGCCGATGCAGGGCTGGAGTACTACTGCGCGTCCATGAACCACCCCGCTGCCTCGGACATCGTCTCCGACCTGCGAAAGTTCGCAGAGGACGTCATCAGGTCCTATGGCTAGTTTCAGCCGTAAAGCGTGAGCCCGTCCTTCCAACCGGTGTAGAGGATCGGGGTATACTTCGCGTAGTTCCACGAGTCTTTGAACGCGGGCGAGGCGTAGGCAGCCTCGACCTTCCCCATCAGCACCGTGTGGTCGCCCGCCTTCGCGCTCGAGACCAGGCTGCACTCCAGCGTGGCGACAGCGTCATTCAGCACTGGTGCGGCGACTGCCCTTCCCCGAGTGTGGGCCAGCCCGACCTCGGTCAGCTTGTCCTTCACATTCTTCCCGCTCGTCCTTGCGAGCTTGGAGACCTTGTCCGCGAGCGACGCGTCCAGAACCGAAAGCGAAAACTTGAGGTCCT
>JAKAPN010000062.1 GCA_021822995.1 archaeon | reverse complement strand
GGACTTCAACTACCGGCGCATTCTCGGCCAGATCGACTGACCTACTTCTTCATCTCGCTGCTGTGCCCGGGGAATATCTTTGAGGTCGGGTCGACGTAGGCTTTCGCCACGTTCACGGCAAGCGCCGCCTGGGCGTAGCCCGTCGCTATGAGGTTCAGCTTCACTCCGTCGAGGGGCCCAGCGATGTCCCCGGCGACGAAGACGCCGGGTATGTTCGTCTCCATCTTGCCGTTCGCCCTGATCTCTCTACCGTCTATCTGCAGCCCCCAGTCCTTTATCGGCCCCAGGTCGGCCCTGAACCCTATGTTCACGAGTATCGCATCTACCTCCAGGGACGTTTCTGCCTTCGTCCTGTTGTCGAACACCACGGCCCCGGTCACCCTCGTCCCGTCTCCCACGACCTTCGCCACCTCATAGAACAGCCTGACGTCGACGTTCGACTTCATCAGGTCGGCGACGCTCCCTTCGTGGGCCCTGAACACATCCCTCCTGTGCACGAGCGTGATCTTCTCGGCGGTGTCCTTCATGTTGAGCGCCCAGTCGACCGCTGAATCCCCGCCGCCGACGATGAGCAGTTTCTTTCCCCTGAATGCGCTCTTGTCCTTTACAAAATAGTGCACCCCCTTCCCCTCGTAGTCGGGGGCTCCCGTTGCCTCCAGCCTGTTGGGAGAAAACGCGCCCACACCTGCCGCGATGAGGACCGCCTTCGAGTAGTGCTTCGTCCCCTTGTCAGTCGAGAGCTCGATCACCCCGTCTGTCTTGTGGAGCGACGTCACCCTCTCACCGAGCACCAGCGTCGCCTTGTATTGGAACGCTTGATCCACGAGCGCCTTCACCAGGTCCTTCGCAAGGATCTTTGTGTATCCGGGCACGTCAAAGATGTACTTCTCCGGGTAAAGGACAGCCACCTGGCCGCCGGGTTCCTCCAGGGCGTCGATGACCTTCGTCTTCATCTGCCTCAGCCCCGCGTAGAACGTCGCGAAGAGGCCGCTCGGACCAGCACCGACTATGGTGAGGTCGAAGACGTCCGAAGACATGAAAGGTCTGGTTTGGCCGTCTGCAGTCAATGTATAAGGGTTCCCGGGCTAGGCGAGGCCTGAAACCTGCGGGTCCTCGGGTTTCAGCACTTCCCGAAGCAGCACGGTGGCGTACTGCCCCCTCGCGAGGGTGAACCTCAACTCCGCATCACTGCCTTCCACCTTCCACGCTTCGTCGGCGACGGCCATGTGCGCCTGCCTGAACCCGCCCTCAGCAGACGCCTCCTGCATCTCCTCGATGAAGAACTGGGGCGGTGAAACCTGTTCGGCTTCCATGACTTCCTTCACATGCCTGTCGAACCTCGAGCCGTAGTCCCTGAAAGCATATCCCGCCACCTGGACCATAGGGGTTGCCCGCCCCTCGGGGGTGGAGCTCGCGCTCTTGACGTATGATACGGCGAGCCCGTCTCCGGATACCTCCGCCCAGTTGTCCCCCTTCATGTAAGCGGAGATATCCTCGCCTGCCAGTAGCGCGCTGCTCAGCGACCTGTTGAAGATGTATGACTGGTACGCCTGCACGTACAGCCTCCTGAGCCTGATCGGGACAGCCCTCAGCGCCCTGGTCCACTCGCCGGGGTACTTTGCGACCGCCATCCCGACGAGCCTTTCGACGTCCTGACCCGGAGTGAGCGCCACCTCGCCTCCCCCTTTCCGGACCAGGTCTCCTCCGCCCGGGACTCTGCCGAGGATCAGGTTCACCGCTCCTTCGAAGTCGCCCCTGACCATGGCCTTCCCGACCAGGTGCGTCCCCGCCCCTCGCGACCCGAACCTCTGCAGGCCGAAGTAGTTGGGGACCCTGCCCGCCCTGGCCGCGCCGAACGCCTCCTCGATCCGCTGCCCAACTTCCGCGCAGCAGTCCCTGAGCACGACCTCGAACCTGTTCCCAGCCACCGAGCCCCGGGTCAGCGGCTTCGGCAGCCACCCCACCAGCTCGGCGCTGAACCTCCCTCTCACGATGTTTTCGGGGGTCGAAGACCTCAGGCTGGTTGGCGTCAAATACTGCGAAGCCGCCGCCTTGCTGTCCTTCAACCCCCCGTAGCTGACCCTGCTCTTCAGCTCGGCTGACATCTCCTTGGCCATGTGCATGGTGTCGATCCCCCGTTTCTGCACGCGGTAGACCGGGTAGTACCCCGGGGTCCGGTCCTTCAGCATCCCCGCCGTAGAAATGAGCTCTTCCACCCGAAAGTCTTCAGGGGACGACTTCGCCCTCCCGCCGCACCTCTCGCCTGGAGTGGCGTAGGCTTCCATCCCCACGGCCGCTTCCAGCGCAGAGCCGATCAAAGGAGCTTGAGCTTCCCAGTGATCGAGTCCACGTCCGCGTCGGGAGCCGGGCCAACCCCTACGCAGGTCGCTGTCCCAGGCTCGACCTGTGTCAGCCCCCTGTCTTCGATGAGGGATGTCGGGAGCCCGGACGCCCTCGCTTTCTGGAACACCGCCAGTAGGTCTTCTTCGGAGCTGACCTTGAGCACGATCTTCGCCTGTCCTCCCTCCTTCCATGCTTCGTACCAATTTTCCTTCCTTAACCGCGCCGCCTCCGCGGCAGACAGGGATGCGTGGGCGGCCTGGGCTGCGACCTTCCCCTTTCCCATCCCCAGGTCGGAACGGACGACGATGGCCTGTTTCATCGGATCTGCTTACAACGGTTAATACGAGTCCGATTAAGGCTTTCAGCAAGTTTCTCGGGTTGGCAGAAAGCTACGACATCTTGGTTGCAGGAGGGAGCGTCGCCGGTCTCGCCTTCGCCTCGGAGGCGGCCAAAAGAGGGGCCAGCGTGCTGGTGGCCGAAGAGCACGACGAGATAGGCGAACCCGAGAAGTGCGACGGCCTGGTGAGCCTCCGTGGGCTCGTGCGGTACGGCTACCCGCCGGCCCGGGACGTGATCCAGAACAAGATATCCTCGGCCGTTATCCATTCTCCGTCAGGCAGACGTTTCGCGGTCAACGCGACCGCGCTGGACGTGGTCGTCCTCGACAGGAGCGCCTACGACAAGCAGGTCGCATCCGAAGCTGTCTCCAACGGGGCCGAGGTCCGCACTGGAAGCCGGGTCGCTTCGGCGGCAGTGGGGAAGGACGGCGTGCAGGCGGAGGTGGGCGCCCGCGAGGTGAAAGCGAAATACCTCGTCGATGCCACGGGGCCGGCCTCGAGCCCGCGCCGAGGGATACTCCCCGCGGCCAAGTATGAACTGGAAGGGAGCTGGGTAAGGGAGCATGTGGTCGAGGTCTTCCTGGATTCCACGAAGTATCCGGGTTTCTTCTGCTGGGTGATTCCTTACGGTAAGGAGAGGGCCAAGGTAGGGGCGGCCGGGTATGGAGTCAACCCGTTCAAGGCGCTCGACGCCTTCCTCGAGGGAAGGGACTGCAGGGTGCTGCGCAAGGTGTCAGCGCCGATCTACGTCGGGGGCCCCGCCCCAAGATTCGTCGAGTCAAGGCGGATACTCGTCGGGGAGTCGGCGGGGCAGGTCAAACCGACCACCGCCGGAGGGATAATGACCTCCGTCGCCGGCGCGGTGATCGCGGCCCGGTGGACCTGCGAAAGCCTGCGAAGGGGGGACCCGGCGCTCTTGGGTGGGTACCAGCGCGAGTGGGAGCGCGCCTTCCTCAAGGAAATGAAAACCATGGTGAGGTTGAGAGGGGTCTTGGAAAAGCTCTCGAACCAGGACCTCGAAGCGGTCTTTTCGGCAGTCGCCACCCCGAAGCTAATCACGAAACTGTCTCAGAGCGACTTCGACTTCCACGGAAGCGCGCTTCTGGGGTCGCTCGGGGTCCCGGGCCTGCTCCGGGTCGCAAAGGTGGTGGCGTCTGCCGAAGTGCGCTCCCTCCTCATCGAAGGGTGAGACGGCCCCGCTTGCGAGCAACCTATATCTGCCGGTGGAAAAGGGGTTCCTGAGAAATGTCCCTGGGCACAGTCACGCTCCCCCTCTGCAACTCCTGCAGCAGGCCGATAAAGCCCGCCGAGAGGGCGGTCCACTTCAACTGCCCCAACTGCCATGAGACGGTGATCTGGAGGTCGGAGAAGTGCAGGAAGTTCTCCAGGCGCTACAAGTGCGTGAACTGCGGCTTCGAAGGACCATAGAGGTAGCCTCCATGGGTTCCTACGTGATCAGGATCAAACTGCTCCCACAGGACACCACGACCGAGCACCAGAAGATAGTCGACTCGGTGGCGCCCCTTCTCCCCAAGGCAGCCCAGATACGGGGGCAGAAGATAGAGCCCATCGCCTTCGGCCTCTCAGCAGTGATAGTGGACATCGTGGCGCCTGAAGAGGAAGGGATGGTCGACAAAGTGGAGGAGGCGGTCTCAAAGTCCCCGCTCGTCAGCCAGTACGAGGTAACAGGTGTGAGCCGTATGTCGAGCAGGCTTCCACCTCAATAGACCGAAGCGTCTGGATACCTTTTATACCTCCGGCAGTCAGGAAGTCCCGCCGTTTCTAGCCCGATGTGAACAAGATGCGATACCCTCTAAGATATTCTGCTTTCGAATGGATCCGAGAGAAGAAGAGCGCGACGGACGACGACCTCCTCGAAGCGCTCAACAAGAATGGGAACAAGTGCTCCCCCGACGAGCTCGACAAGATCCTGATGCAGCTCGAGATACTCGGATTGATCACCGTCAGGTGGGTATCGAAGGACAAGCGGCGAGTCGAGTTCCAGGAAAGGTCTGCGGACGAGCCGCGGATGCCTCGCATCAGCGAGTAGGTGAACCGATAAATCGAGCGCGCCCCGGGCGCTACCGGTCATGGGCGTAGACTTTGGGGACTCGATCCCTAGGGAGAAGATCCAGCTGGAAGACATCGGCGGCTGGACCCTGGCGGTCGACGGTTACAACACTCTCTACCAGTTCTTGGCTATAATCCGCGGGATGGACGGCAGCCACCTGAAGGACTCGCAGGGGCGCGTGACCTCCCACATCTCGGGGCTATTCTACAGGAACGTCAACCTCCTCGAGCTTGGGATGAAGCTCGTCTACGTATTCGACGGAAAGCCCCCGGACTTGAAGATGGAGGAGATCCGCCGCAGGTCTGAGCAGCGGAGAGAGGCCAAGGACCAATATCTCCGCGCCATGCAGGCCGGGGACATGGGACAGGCGAGAAAGTTCGCCGAAGCATCCACTGTACTGAGGAGGGACATGGTCGCCGACGCCAAAGAGCTGCTCGACGCCATGGGGATCCCGTGGGTCGACGCACCGTCGGAAGGAGAGGCTCAGGCATCGGTCATGGCTGCCGAAGGGACGGTGAACGCCGTCGCTTCACAGGATCATGACTCGCTGGTGTTCGGGGCGCCCGTCCTCGTCCGCAACGTGACAATCTCAGGGAAGCGCCGGCTCCCCAGCAAGGGGATCACGGTTAACGTCGTCCCGGAGAGGATCTCGCTCTCCGCGGTCCTCGCCGCCACCGGGCTGACCAGGGAGCAGCTCGTGGACTTCGCCATCCTGCTCGGGACGGACTTCAACCCCGACGGGTTCGAGGGTGTGGGACCGGCAACTGCGCTGAAGTACCTGAAAAAGCACGGCCGCCTGGAGGAGGTCAACGAGCTCGCCGGTCCTCTCGCAGAGGTCAACTATGCCGAGATCAGGAGGCTCTACCTCGAGGCGCCCGCCGTAAAGGGGGTCCGCCCAGAATGGAAGCCGCTGGACAGGCAGAAGGTGGTCTCGTTGCTGGTGGGCGAGCATTCCTTTTCTAGGGACAGGGTCGAGGCAGCTATCGCTAGGGTGCAGTCAGCCAAGGCGCCGCAGTCGGAGACTCTGGAGAAGTGGTTCGGCTGAGCGAAGGCGCGCTCCCGACCTTGAAGGACGTCGAGGCCGCGGAGTCGAGGATACGCAGGTACATCCCCCCGACCCCCCTCGAATACTCGAAGGGGATATCCGAGCTGCTGGGAAGGGAGACCTACCTGAAACTGGAGACCTCGTTGCCGATTCATGTCTTCAAGCTCAGAGGCGCGATGAACAAGCTCCTCTCTCTCCCCGACTCTGACCTGGCGAAGGGGGTGATCACCGCGTCGTCGGGGAACCACGGGCTCGCGATCGCCTACGCTTCGAAGCTCTTTGGGGTGAAAGCCTCGGTGTGTGTCCCTGAAGCCGTCAACCCGCAGAAGCTGATGGCGATAGAGGAGCAGGGTGCGGAGATCATCAGGGGAGGAGCCGGCTATGACCAGGCCTACGAAAACGCCCTGGTCGCTGCGAAGAAGAGGGGGTTGACGTTTGTGCACGCGTTCAACGACAAAGACGTGATCGCCGGTCAGGGGACGTGCGGCCTCGAGATGAGCAGGCAGCTCCCCGGGCTGGAGGCAGCTACGGTGGCCATCGGGGGCGGCGGGCTGATCTCTGGCATCGCGATCGCGCTGAGGGAAGCACTCCCCGGCTCGCGGGTCTACGGAGCGGAGACCGTTGCGATTCCTTCGATGTACGAGTCGGTCAGGGACGGCGAACGACACCGGGTGACCCCGGGGGCGACCATCGCAGACGGCATGCAGGCCGCGATCCCTGGAGAGCTGACCTTCGAAGCAACGAGGAAGCTCGTCGCCAAGATAGGGCTCGTAAACGACGAGGAACTGGAACAGGCGATCTACGAGCTGCTGGCGCTCGCCCGCGTCCTGGCGGAACCTGCGGGGGCGTCTCCTCTTGCTGCGATGAAGGGTCCGTTGAGGAGCGAGCCCGGACAGAAG
>JAKAPN010000061.1 GCA_021822995.1 archaeon | reverse complement strand
CCGTCAGGGTGACCGACTGTCCGCTGTCGATGGAAGCGGAAGGAAATATGTTCACGGTCGTGCTGGAGAACCCTGAGTTCACTGTGATTATGATGGCAGCGTCAGTGACCGATTGTGCCGGGGTCCCGGCGGCAGAATCTGTGATGACGGCGCAGTAGTAGGTGCTTATGGTGGGGCTGACAGACTCGGTGTCTGGAGAAGACGCGACCGAGGTGTGAGTAACCACGACGTTGGTGTCCGAGGAGCATGTCGCTGAAGTGCCCGAGTACCAGGTCACCGAGTAGGTCGAGGTGCCCCCTGTCCAGGAGGCGCTGAGCTGGATGGATTGGCCGCTGTCGATCCTCGCGGATGACGGGGCGATGGAGCCGGCGGAGAGAACAGGATTGACGGTCACCGTGTCTCCGGAGGAGCAGACCGAGTTGCCCGATGAATCGGTCACCTTGACGTAGTAAGTCGTAGTAGATGAGGGTGGGGCGCTATACGTAGCAGCGTTGGATGTCCCGGTGGCCTGCGTGGTGCTGCAGTCGGGTGTCGTGTACCACTGATAGGTGTCAGAGCCGCTCCCGCCGGTCGGGTTCGCGGTCAAAGTCACATGTTGGCCGTCGTCGATGGTGGGCGTCGGCGAGATGGTCCCCGGCGTAAGGGCAGGGTCGACGGTCAAGCTAGTCCCCGAAGTGGAAGAAGCGGCAGTCACCGAATTGGCATCTTCAACTGTGGCACAGAAGTAGTAAGTGTTGGCCGATGACGGGGTGATGAAAGTCATCGACTTGGGCGAAGAGGCCACGCTTGTCGCCTGGGCGGCCTGGACGTTTGCAGACGTACAGGACGAGCTGGAAGTGCTGTAGTACAGTGTGACGATGAAAGGCCCCGTCCCTCCCGACCAAGTCACGCTAATGCTGTCGCTCGTACTCACGTCGACTGGACTGAGGCTGAACGTGCCGAGGGTCACCGAAGAGGGACCGCTGGCGACGGTGAGGCTGGGTTCCGGGGCGGGAGAATTGGCCGAGTTCGAGTCGGCGTCCGTCACGACCGCGCAGTAGTAGATGGTCCCTCCGGAATTGGGAGTAGTGAAAGTTATGGTCGAAGGAGAAGACGAGACAACGGGGTTCTGGCCCACCTGGGTCGTGGTCAGGCAGGACGTGCTCGAGGTCTCCTGGTAGACGGTGACAGTGAAGGGGCCCGTTCCTCCGGTCCATGAGACTTGGACGCTGTCTGAAGTGCTCGTGCTCGTCGGGTTGGTGGCGAACGAACCAAGGGAGACGGAGGACGGGGTAGCGTTCACCGTCACAGTTATCGCGCTTGAAGTCACTGTAACGGGAGTGTTCGCGCTGTCAGTGACCTGTAGCTCGAAGTTCCAGGCGCCCGTTGTCGCCAGCGCGCCCGTCGGTTCTGTGTAGGAGGTGTTGCTGGCGGCGCATGAGAAGGAAGAGCCGAGGTTGCTGTAGCTGCTCGCGATTGGAGCTTCATCCCGCCATTGGCAGGTGTATGCTGACGTTCCTCCGCTGAAGCCTGAAACCACCGACAGGGTGGATGACCCCCCTGTGTCAGTGGCGCTCGGCGAAGCCGAGATCGACGGCGCTGCCAGGGTTGTGTCCACTATCACTGCAAATGTGCTTGAGGTTGCGGTTGGGGTGGGGGAAGAACCTGGAGTCACTCCAGTGTCCGTTATGATATAGCAGTAGTAGTAAGTGCCAGCAGAAGTTGACGTTGGGACCGTGTAGGTTGGAGAAGTCGCCCCGCTCACCAGAGCGTCGGAAGAGCAGGTGGAGCTAGTCCCGGAATACCACTGGTAGGTGAAGGACCCGGTGCCTCCGGAAGGATGCGAAGTCAATAACAGAGACTGGCCGCTGTCGATTGTTGATCCTGGCGCGGTGATAGCTCCTGCAGTGGGGGAGATGTTGATTGTGACTGCGTCGCCGCTTGAGCAGGCAGTGGCGGAAAGAGAATCTGTGACCTCGACGTAATAGGTCCCTGCAGAGTTCGCATTATATGTCGCCGAGGTAGCCCCGCTTATGGGAGACGTGCAGGATGCTCCGGTATACCACTGGTACGAAAATGGCCCCGTTCCACCGGTAGGACTGGCGGTGAGTCCGATCGATTGACCGCTGTCAATGGTCGCAGGAGAAGGAGAGACCGCCACCCCGCTAAGAGGAACCGTGGTCGCCGTCACAGTCAGTGCATTCGAGTATCCCTGAGGACTGGGAGATGTGTCACTGTCATTTACGAACAGCTTGAAGCTCCAAGTCCCTGCAGTGTTCAGAGCTGACGTGGTGAAGGACGGGGTACCTGTAGTAGAACATCCGGTGGTGAAGCTGCTCAGAACGCTGTACTGGCTAGCCCCAGGCGCTTCTCCTAGCCAATAGCAAGCATAGGGAGAAGATCCTCCACTGAAGGAGGTCCTGGTGTACAGAGTGACAGATGACCCGTCAGTGACACTAGTCGAAGTCACGGAGCTGGTTGACGACAGCGATATCACGGGCGGGATAAGAGTCGGAGCGATTGTGACGGTTACACCAGTTATGAGCGACGATGAACCCGTTGATGAAGTGGAAGTAGTCACCAGGCAGAAGTAATAGGTGCCTGGGGTCATACTCGTAGTCGGATAGTCGAGTTGGTCCGAAGTACCCCCATCAGTTGACGAGATAACTGCGCCTGTGGGAGTACCTGAGGTGGGACAAGCGGTTGTCTGCGGGCCATACCACTGATAGGTTATGGTTGTTCCCACTCCGCAAGTTGACGAGACTGTCAACTTGATGCGCATGTCTTCGCCTTGGTTGACCTTGTAATTGGGACGATCTAGCGTCGTGCAACCCGTTATCCCGAAGACCGCTTCACCGACAGGGGTGCCAGTCCCGCATCCCACAGCGTTGCAGATTATCATGTAAATGTTCCCGAAGGCTGAAGATGGGACAGTGTCCTCCGGAAGACAAAGCGTCGTGACGCTCGAGCTTATCGTGCAAGGCGAGCCGGTGGTAGGGATGTTTCCTGAAGAGTCAGTTAGGAAGTCCCCGTTCTCATTTACTGCTCCTCCACCGGTCCCAGTAGCCCCGTAACAGTCGTAGGAGTGCAGGTCGTCTGGTGCCCAGCAGTACGACCACTGGGTGTTGGGGGTTCCCGAAGAAGTGCTCACGAGCTTAACTACGGTTCCGGGGCCGCCAGTGCCGCTAACAATTACGAGTTGGAAACTCGGAGGCGAAGCAGCGCCGAATGTAGGAGGCGAAACGACCAGAACCCCGGTAGAAGTCGCAAGCAAGAAAGCGATGAGCAGCGTCTTGGCGCTGCGAGGCTTCATCTATCTCCTCGCCACCACTACCTCGCAGAAGTCGTCTCCCTTCGAGGTGCAGAGCTCCTCCCAGGCCCGGAGCCGCTCCCCCTGCAGCTCGCTCAGCGCCCCTTTCATCAGCCCCACGACGAAATGACAGAGCGGGGACTGGCCGCCGAGGTTGACCCTGTAGAACGCGCACATTTTGATCTTGATGCTGATCATGTCGCTCCGGCCCAAGCGGAAAGCCTTCATCACGTCGTGGTCGATTACGAATTCCCCCCACCCCATCTCGCTGAGAGAAGGTCCCATCCCCGCCATTGCGTCCTCGGCGAACGGAGTCTGCTTCTTCTGCCGGGCAGCCATTTCGGCCCCGAGCTGCCTGCCGATTTCGTCCATCATGACCGGAGCGCTTGAAGGGTCGCAACTGTAGATTCGCTTGCAGACGGCCGACCAGGTTTCTATGTCAACCGCGACGACCCGGCGCCCGTCCCTGACGCTGGTCAAGACCCCGGGGACGGTGTGGGTAAAGGGGCGAGGATTCTCAGAAGAGCGCGGCAGCAGTACCAATTGTTGAACTGTTCAACTGTTGAACTCTAGTATATATAAACTCGTGGGTTCGGGTTGCCGAAGCAAGGTCCCAGAAAGAACATAAGCCGACCCATGTCCCGCTGAGACGTGGAAAGGCTCGCTAGTGGGGTGGAGGGACTTGACGAGATTCTTGGAGGGGGATTCGTCCCTGGGAGTTGCGTCGCAGTATCGGGTGGCCCTGGGAGCGGGAAGTCGACCCTCGGTTCCCAGTTCCTTTACTACGGTTTTATGGAGAAGGGAGAGAACGGCATCTTCGTCACCTGCACCGAGAGCCCGCAAGAGGTCAAGAACAACTTCAGGGATCACGGATGGGACATAGATGAAGCGATACGAAAGGGAAAGATCAAGATCCTTGATATGCGTCCCGTCATGGCTACGGAGTCTGGCCTGATCACCAGAAACGAGGCGCTCTTCGAAGGAGAGAGCATACCGTTCAGCGTGGTCGCAAAGGGCACGCTCGAAGAGATCAAAAAATCTCATGCGCGTCGCGTGGTGATAGACTCCGTCACGACCGTCAAGATGCAATATGCAGGCGAGTTCCAGGTAAGGCAGGGGCTCCTTGGGCTAATGCAGGGATTGTCGAACGAAGACTGCGTCAGCCTCCTCATCGTCGAGTCAATAGGCGCGAAGAACATCATCCCCGCGGAATGGGCCCTCTCACATGGAGTCGTTCTGATGAACTATGCGAGCGAACGCTCGGAGGTAGTGAGGTCGATTCAGGTTCTTAAGATGAGGAGAACTGCCCACGACCAGAACGTCTACGGAATGGACATTGCCAAGGAAGGCATAGTAGTCCACACTGACGTCAGAATCTGAGTTTCAGTAGACCGTAGCCAGCCTGAAGTATACTTTTTTCCCAACCCTTTTGCGAGCAAGAGTCCCCAACCTCACAAGCTGGTTCAGATAGATCGTCTCCACGCTTCGGTTTCTCCCTGTCTTCTGGCTCACCGCGGTGGCGTCTGCTTCGCCTAGGACTCGCATTGCCTGAAGAGACCTCGACAACGAATTGGGAAGTTCGCCGAATTTTAGCCCGATGGGGGTGGCAGAAACCTGAACCGGAGTACTCCCACCTTGCTTTAGCGAACCTTCGAGCGCTTCCACGCGCGCCTCGAGGCGCACCAATCTTCGTGCAAGTCCGGTCCTCTGCGACCTGTTAGACAACTGCTGCCATGCGTGCGGCAAGTGTTCAACAATTTAACCATTCTCTGGATTGGCACTCCCTAACAGTTAAAATCAATCGACCCTCCTGGCGTGTCTGGAATTGGAGAGGGACGAGGCAAGGCCGCCTTTGGCCGCCGGAACGAATGGAGTCAGCGAAGACCCCCGTCCCACGAAACTGGCGACTGGGCACCAAGTGTTGGACAGGATACTCGCCATCTACAAAGGCAACACGATCCTGATGTTGGATGAAACCTACTCGGAGGCAAGAAATTTCATGCAGCTCATTGCTGACGTATACAACCCGACCCTGAAGTTCACAGAAATCACTGACAGAGCTTCGCTGGCGAACCGGCAGAATGTCGAGATTCTAACTGGAGACTCGCTCACCGATAAGGTTGTGAGGGTCAATGCGATACGGAGGAAACACGCGGGCGAGATACTGGTCCACGCGTACCTGCCGTCTCTCCTGATCTCTCAGCCTCAGGAGAACGTCCTGAGATATGTCGATGGATGGAAGAACGCGGCCAAGGAGTTCGGAACCATCGAGATATTCCTGATGCCGTCGAACTCGTTCAAAGAGTCAGAAAGGAAGCTCGTAGCGCTGCTCGATTGCCGTGTGGAGTTCAGCGTCGCCAGGAGGGACAGCAGGATGGCGAAATATTTCGTCGTCTCCGGGTGCTGCAAGCCGGAGTTCAACATGAAAGAGTTCGAATACCTCATCGATGACAACAAGCTCCTGGTCGAGTGGGACGGCGGCCTGACAGACAAGCCATCGGAAATCTCAGAGGCTGCTCTCGAAAAGCGGTATGATGACATCTTGGACAAGCCAGGGACGTTCATCATTCAGAAGGGACCCAACGCGGCCAGGGTAACGCTCACGGCGTCAGAATACGTCATGATACATCAGATTTTCGGCCTGTCGGCGGAAGAGGTGGGACGCCTTTTTCCCGAGAAGCCAAGGGAGATGATGCAACTCCTTGCAAAATGGGAGCTGGCCGGGGTCATATCGTTCAAACGCGACTTCGCGAAGTCTGCAGGGGCCGTCCCCGCGTCCAAGGGCGCCGGGTATTCGATCATCAACGCCTTCCGACTGCTCCTTCCCGACAAGCTCGTCGCCTGGAGCTACAAGATGGGGACGCAGGCCGTGCCATTGGAGTACTTCGTGGCGAACAGGCAGGCGCTAAGTACGGTCATCGAGATGCTGACTGAAAACTCCGGTGCGAAGGACAAACCAGCCTACATCAAGCTGATGCCCCAGATAGAGCGCTCGGTGCTCGAGATGGCCGCCAGAAAAGCTGCGCTATCCGAGATACCGAGGCACCACGAGTCGACCGCTGCCGCCGCTGCCAGAAAATACATTCCCAAGATAATGAGGGTGAGCCTCCTGTCTGCGTTCATACTGAAGTCCAAAATCGACAGAGTCTCGCCGAATGAGTATCATATAGTTGTGCACGGATGCTACATCTGCGGCACGCAGACTTCGAGGGTACCGGTTTGCTCGACCATCTCAGGAGGCCTGGAGGGAGTCTGTGGGACGGTGTTCAAGTTCAAGTCTGACTGCACAGAAGTGAGATGCAAGGCCATGGGGGATAGCGCCTGCGAATTCAGGCTGCGCCTCTTTCCCTAGAGGGAAACAGTTTCAGGCACGCCCAGTCCGAAACACGCATAAAGCGACCGTGCCAGATCGTCAGATGATGTACAAGTTCGCTCATCTCGCAGACGCACATCTTGGCGCCCACCGTGAACCCGGACTGCAGAAGCTTGAGTTAAGGGCGTT
>JAKAPN010000060.1 GCA_021822995.1 archaeon | reverse complement strand
TACTGTTCGAGAATCCTCACCCTCTCCTGCCAGCTCTTGGTGCTCCAGGCTTCGAACCCATCCTTAGCGGCCTCTATGGAAGCCCTTGCGTGCTCGCGTGTTCCAATCTGGAACTTGCCTACCACTATTGAGGTGTCGATAGGGCTCCGGTGCTCGAACTCGCCTGCTTCAGACCGCAGCTCTTTCCCCCCGATGTGGATGGGATGGCTCCGTCCCAGCTCCCTTCCGAGTGACTTCAACGCTGCCTCGTATTTCGGGTTGAGGCTCTCGTCCGCGAACAGCGTAACGTACGTGATTTTACGGGCGGGTTTGGCACCGGATGGCTTCTGGGGCATGGAAGTCGCCGACTTGACGGGGGCTAAAATCTTGTCGCCTAAGGTCGCTCGACGAGGCGCTGGTGCACTAGCGTGGTCCCTGTGACCGCCGACCACTCCCGAGCGACGCGACCCTTCACTTCCTCCAATGGGACCGACCGGCCGATGATTCGTTCCATCGAAGTCATTGTGGACGGGTCGAGGCCGCAGGGGCGGATGAGCTCGAAGTAGCTCAGGTCGGTGTTCACGTTGAGGGCGAACCCGTGGTATGTGACCCAGTCCGTGACCGCAACCCCGATCGACGCGAGCTTTTTCCCTCCGACCCAGATCCCGGGGTGTCCCTCGAGCCTTTCCCCGCGGATGCCGTAGGCGCCTACTGAGCGGATTATCACCTCTTCCATCCCTCGGACATGCCTCCGGACGTCGTGGTCTCCGAGCATCACGATGGGGTATCCTACCACCTGTCCTGGACCGTGGTATGTCGCATCCCCGCCCCTCTCGACCTGGAAGACCGGGATGTCCTGAGGCTTGAAGTTCGAGGGGGTCGTTTTGCGGCCCAGAGTGATGACGTGGGGATGTTCGACAAGTAGGAGCGAATCTGGTATCTCTCCTTTCGCCCGCCTGGCCGCCATCTCTTTTTGCACCTCCAGGGCGTGGCCGTACTCCATCGTCCCTAGGTCTAGGAGGTACCCGGTCATACCTTCAACTGATGTATTGGGTGGCCGGCGGCAGACTCCGCGGCCTCCATTATCGCCTCCGGGAGCGTCGGGTGAGGGTGGACGGTCAGAGCTATGTCGTCCACCGTCGCTCCCATTTCAATGGCGAGGGCGACCTCGCTGATGAGATTAGAAGCCTCGGGCCCCACTATCTGGACGCCGAGGACGAGCCCGTCCTCTTCCCGGGAAACCACCTTGACGAACCCCTCGGGTTCTCCCGCCGAGAGCGCCCTCCCCAGCGATGCGAACGGAAACCTGCTCCGTTTCACGTGGTATCCTGCTTCGAGGGCCTTCGCCTCGGTCATTCCCGCGGAAGCGACTTCTGGGTCGCAGAAAACCGCGTCGGGGATGACCTTCCAGTCGGCGGCTGAAGGCAGCCCGGCGATGCACTCGGCTGCGACCACTCCCTCCCTCGAGGCTTTGTGAGCGAGCAGCGGCGGCCCCCTGACGTCACCTATGGCATAGATCCCAGGCACGTTGGTCTGCATCTTCTCGTTGGTAATGACGTATCCCCTCGGGTCGGTCCGCACCCCCAACTCTTGGAGGTTCATCTTCTCGATCCTCGGTTTCCGCCCGACGCTCACGAGGATCTTGTCCGCAGGAACAATGACCTTCCCCTCAGGGGTCTCTATCTCCACGTCGGCCTCCGACCCCTTCTTGTTCACGCGCGTGACCTTTGACTTCAGATAGACCTTCCCGCCCCTCCCTTCAAGCTTCCTTTGGACCACCCTCACGAGGTCTGGGTCGCTCCCCGGAAGCAGCTGGTCCATTATCTCGACGACGGTTATCTGGCTCCCGAGCTTCTGGAACATCGAGGCGAACTCCAGGCCGATAGCCCCGCCACCAACGATGAGCATCCTCCTCGGCGGAGCCTTCAGCTCCAGGCCTTCCTTGGAGCTCACTATCAGGTCGCCGTCGAAATCTAACCCAGGCAGGCTCGAGGTCCGGGTCCCCGTCGCGATGACAAGGTTCTTGCAAGAAATCTGCTCCACCCCGGTGGCTGTGGTGACGGATAGCGACCCCTTCGATGTTGCCGTCGCCTCCCCGAAGATCACCGTCGCGTGGTAACCCCTCAACAGGGACTCGACCCCGCTCACCAGCTTGGAGACGACCTCGGACTTCCACTTCTGCATCTGTAAGAAATCCACCGTGGCGCCGGACACCTTCAATCCGTACCTTTCCGCCTCCTTCACCTTGTCGAGCAGCTTCGATACGGTGATCAGGGACTTCGAAGGGATGCAGCCGTAGTTCAGGCATTCACCGCCGAGCCTGTCAGCTTCGACAACCACGGTCTTCAGGCCCAGCTGCGCGGCTCTGATCCCGCAGACGTAACCTCCAGGACCTCCTCCCACTATGACGACGTCCGCTTCGATCAACCGGTTCTCGGACCGACGAGACTTCTTATCGGCTTAAACCTTGCTGAGCGACGTTGGGGCTACAGCACTTCGGCCAGCAGCTTCTTGGTGTCCTGGATGGTCTCGATGACCCGCGAGGTGAACCTGGCCGCGTATGCTCCGTCAAAGACCCGGTGGTCGAAAGAAACGGAAAGGTATGTGGTGTCTCTTACTTCGATCTTCCCGTCGCGCACCACAGGGCGCTTCGCTATCTTGTGCAGCCCGAGTATCGCGACTTCCGGTATGTTGATGATAGGGGTCGCGAACAGTCCTCCGATAGCGCCGACGTTTGTTATGGTGAACGTCGAACCGTGCACTTCGTCAAGCGCGAGCTGGCCCGACCTCGCCTTCGATGAGAGCTTCTCTATCTCGCCCGCCAGCTCGAATATGTCCTTCTTGTCCGCGTCCTTGACCACGGGGACGACCAGCCCCTGCTCGGTATCAGTGGCCACGCCGATGTTGTAGTATTTCTTGAGCACGATGGTCCCGGCAGCCTCGTCGAGGGACGAATTCACGTATGGGAACTCCTTCAGGGCGGGGATGAGCGCCTTTATGATGAAAGGAAGATACGTCAGACGTACCCCTCTCTTCTCCGCGCTCCCCTTGAATGCCTCTCTGAGTAGGACGAGCTCCGTCATGTCTGCCTCGTCCACGTGAGTGACCTGCGCGGTGGTCCTGAGCGACTTCGCCATCCGCTCTGATATGGTTCTCCTGAGACCCCTCAGTGGAACGACTTCCTCCCGTCCCCCAGCTGCCGTTGCGACAGGGTTGGAGGCCGGGACGGTAATGGTGGAGCCCGTCCGACCCGCTGTGGACCTTTTCACGTCGTCTTCTGTCACTCTGCCTTGTGGACCGGAGCCCCGGACAGCTGCGATGTCTACTCCAAGCTCCCTGGCCAGACGCCTCGTCGCAGGAGTGGCTAGGACGTTCAACGTCGACGGCGACTGCGGCGCAGTTTGAACCGGTGCGGCCGGTGTCGCCGTGGCCGGAGGAGCGGGGACAGCTGCCGGTCCTGAGCCGCTCCCGTCGTCAATCACTATTATCGTCTGTCCCACCTTGGCGATGTCCCCTTCCTTGACCAGAATCTTGGTGACCTTGCCGCTCCTGGGAGAGGGGATCTGCACGTTCACCTTGTCGGTCATTACCTCCACGATTGGCTGGTCCTCTTTGACCACGTCTCCCTCCTTCGTCATCCACTTCAGGACCTCTCCTTCGGTGATGCCCTCCCCAAGGTCTGGAAGCTTGAACTCCATTGAGTTCGGGTGAGGGAGGAGCGGGTTAAAAACTCTGTAGATTGGCCCGGGGTTTCGGAACTAATAGTTCACGAGCTCAAGGGCAGCCTTCAGGACCCTCTCCTTGTTCGGGATGTAGTTGTCTTCAAGCCGCGCCAGTGGGACCGGTATGTCGAACCCAGTGACCCTCTTCACGGGGGCCCTCAGGGAGTCGAGCGCCCTTTCTGCCACGGTCGCTGCGATTTCGGCGCCTATCCCAGCGTTACGCGGCGCCTCGTGGACCACCACCAGCCTCCCGGTCTTCTGGACCGAAGCGATGATCGTGGCGAAGTCGATGGGAGACACGGTGCGGAGGTCTATCACCTCGGCAGTCACCGAGTTCTCGTTCTCCAAGGCTTCGGCCGCCTGCATGGTGGGGACCATCATGGCCCCATACGAGACCAGAGTGATGTCTTTGCCCGACTTGACCACCTTGGCTTTGCCGATCGGGATCCGATACTCCTGTTCAGGGACCTCGGACTTCGGGGAGTCGTAGAGCTTCTTGGGCTCCATGAATACGACTGGGTCGGGATCCTCGAGCGCGGAGGCCAGGAGCCCCTTTGCGTCGTAGGGCGTCGAAGGTATCACGACCTTGAGGCCCGGCGTGTGGGCGAAGTATGCTTCGGGGGACTCGGAGTGGAGCTCGGGTGGCCTTATGCCCGCACCGTAGGGGAACCTGATCACTCCTCTCTGGGTGAACCTGCCGCGCGTCCTGTTCCTCATCCGTGCGATATGGCTGAATATCTGGTCGAAGGCGGGGATGATGAATCCGTCGAACTGGAATTCCGCGACCGGCACGAGCCCGCCTATGGACAGTCCTACGAAGATTCCGGCAATGCTGAGCTCTGCTAGGGGAGTGTCGAACACCCTGTCGGGTCCGAACTCGTCCTGAAGCCCCCTGGTAACCTGGAAGACCCCGCCGTTCTTGCCGACGTCTTCGCCGAACAGGACCACGTTCTTGTCCCGCAACATCCCTTCTCTCAGCGCCATGTTCACCGCGTTCCTGATGTTGACCCCCGGCCTGCCCCCGGCCACTACGGTCTCTTCGACGGGCTGCGGCGCCTCTTCAGGGACGCCGAAGACTTCGGCCCTTTCAGCGGCGAGGTTAGGAGTCATCGAAGAAAAAGTGTAGTCGAAGATCGAAGCCGGACCCGCAGGAGAGGTCGCCCGATACGCTGCGATGGCGTCGCTCATCCTGGCCTGGGCAGCGTCTGCGGTTGCTTCTTTCGTCCTGTCGTCGAGGATGCCCCTTGAGCGCAGGTACTTCTCGAACCTTGTAATCGGGCTTCGCTTCTCCCATTCCAAGACTTCGTCAGGCGCCTTCAGCTTGTTGGACACGAGCTCTGCAGTAGTGTGTGGGCCCATCCTGTAGGTGGAGTATTCGATCAGCGTCGGCCCTCCCCCCTTCCTTGCCTTTTCGACCGCGTACTTCGTCGCCTCGTACGATGCGATCACGTCGTTCCCGTCGACCAGAATCCCTTCGAACCCGTACGCCACCGCCTTCTGCGCGATGGTCTTGGACGCCGTCTGTGATTTCCGCTTGACGGAGAGCGCCCACTGATTGTTCTCGACCCCGAAGACCACCGGAAGGTCGTACACGCCCGCTATGTTGAGCGCTTCGTGGAAGTCTGCTTTGGAAGTCCCCCCGTCACCAGTGACGACGAAGGTGACCGCCTTTTCGCCGAGGATCCGCTTCGCCATGGCGAGTCCCGCCGCGTGCGGGAGTTGGGTAGCAACAGGAACAGCCAGCGGCAGCATGTTGAGGTCGTCCGGGAGCTGCATGCCTCTTTCGTCACCCCCCCAATACTGGAGTAGTTTGAGGGCCGGCATCCCGAAGGCGAGCATCCCAGCAGAATCCCTGTACATTGGGACGTACCAGTCCCCAGTTTCCAGCGCGTTGACAGGGCCGACCTGGGCGGCTTCTTGACCCTTGCCGGGCGCGTAGGTGCCTATCTCTCTGAGGGTGGAGAGGTTGGTAGCCTTCTCATCGAATAGCCTGCCGAACACGAGCTGTTCGTATAACCGCTTCAGCGTCCCGGGCGAGAGGCGGGGTTCGTTCCCGACCAGGTTCCCCTCTTGGGTTAGCCTCTGGAAGAAGAAGTCTTCCGGCTTGCTGAACTTGAAATCGGATTCGCTGAACACTCGGGGGACCGCGTCCGTGCCCGGGGCGTTCACTACGTCAGCTTCTGTCAATGGGGCTTTCGGCCTTGGCGGCAATATAAGATTGGTGTCGGCCGTCGTCGTTTTCTATGGCTGCCCTGACGAAGAACTCGCCCGCTCTGTAGCTGCTCCTGACGAGGGGTCCGGATGCGACGTAGAGGAAGCCCATTTTTTCGCCGGCGACCCTGTAGCGCTCGAACTGTTCTGGGTCGACGTACTCGACTACCTTGAGATGGCGCTGCGAAGGTCGGAGGTACTGTCCCACCGTCAAGAAATCCACTTCTGCCCGTCGCAGGTGCGCCATTGTCTGGACGACCTCCTCTTCGGATTCGCCAAGCCCCACCATTATCGACGACTTCGTGTGCGTGCGGGCACTCAGCTTCTTCACGTTCCGCAGCACGGAGAGTGACTGCCAGTAGTGTGCACGTGGGTCTCTGACCCTGTGGGTGAGCGACATCGTGGTCTCGACGTTGTGCGCTATCACGTCTGGCCCCGCCTCTACTACCTGCCTGAGGCTAGCGAGGTCGCCCTGGAAGTCGGGTATCAGAACCTCGACGAGCATCCCCGGGTTCTTCTCTTTGACGAGTCTGATGGTCTTTGCGAAGTGAGAAGCGCCTCCGTCTTCCAGATCGTCTCGATCCACGGAGGTGAGCACGACGTATGACAAGCCCATCTGGGAAAGGGCGAAGGCCACGTTCTCGGGCTCAAGGCCGTCGATGACCCCCTGTGGACGTCCAGGTGCGACCATGCAAAAACGGCACGCCCTGGAGCAGACGTCTCCCAACAGCATGATGGTCGCGGTCCCTCCGCCCCAGCATTCGTGCAGGTTTGGGCAGTGGGCTTCCTCACAGACCGTGTGCAGATTCAGCTTGTGGAGGAGGGACTTCAGATCTTCGTAACTCTCCCCCCGAGGCGGGTTTACCGTAAGCCACTGCGGCTTTGGATCAGTTAACAACTCAGCTGGCGGTCAGTACCTTGAGCCGGTCAAAATCC
>JAKAPN010000059.1 GCA_021822995.1 archaeon | reverse complement strand
ACCGCCGTGGCCGACGTGTAGACGTACTCCCCGTCTTCGGCCTTGAAGCGCCTGATCTTCGTCGTCTTGGCCAGCCTCAGCAGCGCCACCGCGACCGACTGCTTGGGGTAGTTCAGGCCGTACGACTGTAGCGCCTCCCGCACGTCTGAAAGCTTCCTCCTGTCCCTTCCCCACGGGCCCGCGAAGAACTTCCCTATCACGTCCGCCAGGGAGTCCCCCTTCTCGAGCGCGACGGCCGGGAATTCGGCAGGGACTCGGCTGTCTGGCGCTTCGGCTGTGGGCTCCGGCCGAGAGGCCGGCTCGGCAGAGGCGCCGCGGCCGGCGGCGGGGAGCTTCGCCGCGACCTCCGGGATGAGCGCGATCGCTTCCAGCAGGTGCTCCGGCTCGGCTTCGACTTCGGCTTCGGCGCTCCCGACCCGGACCCTGATCTTCGTCATGGGAGTGCGGAAGGGGAGGGGGCGGTAATTAAAGCCTAGATGGGGAGCCGGAAGTCTTCTTTCACAGTGGTGAGCACGACGTGGGAGTTCGTCCGCTCTATGAACGGCATGGCGAGGAGCGCCTTCGTGAAGCGGCTGAGCGCCTCCCTGTCCTTGCACTTTGATATCACGATGGCGTCTATCTCGCCGGTGACGTCATAGACCGCGCAGACCCCCGGGGCCTTCGCTATCTCCCTCTCCATCTCGAGGAGCTTCCCCTTCGAGACGTGTATCTCGGTGACGACGGTGAGCTCGTACCCCAGCTTCTGGAAGTCGACGGACGCGGTGAACCCCCTGATGATCCCACGCTCGCGCAGCCGTCCCATCCGCGCGGTTATCGTCGAGGTCGACACGCCGAGGCTGAAGTGGATCTCCCTGGCCGACGCCCTCGAGTCGGTGAGGAGGACCCTCAGTATCTTGAGGTCGAGGTCGTCGAATGTTTGTCCAGCCCCGCGCTTCTCCGCTGCACTCTCAACTGGACGAAAGTCCGATTTCTGTGGCGCCAATCAGCTACATTTCCAACTTTCTTCCGCTTTGGTTTATATTGTTTGCGAAGGTCCCTCATAGCGTTTGACATTCAAAGTGACGGAAGACGGGCGGTTCGTGAAGCGGAGCTTCACCTCGGAGCAGGCCCTCGGCCTACTGAAGGCTGACCGGGTGAAGTTCGTCGACCTGCAGTTCACCGACGTCCCTGGAAGGCTGAGGCACGTCACCATGCCGACCGAGATGATGGAGATCGGGATGTTCTCTGAAGGGGTGGCGAAGCTCGACGGCTCCTCCGTAAAGGGGTTCGTCGACATCCACGAATCGGACATGCTCCTCGTCCCCGACCCGAGCACATACGGGGTCGTCCCGTGGACCGAAGGCGACGTGAAGTCTGCGAGGTTCATCTGCGACGTCAGGGGAGGGTTCGGCCGGGGGAGGTTCAGCCGCGACCCCAGGCACGTCGCCCAGGTCGCCGAGGCCAAGATCCGGGAGGCCGGGTTCACCGATTCGCTCTGGGGACCCGAGGTAGAGTTCTTCGTCTTCGACAGCGTCACCTGGGAGGCGAACGACCCGTTCGGCTCTGGCTTCCGGATCTCGTCGAAGGAGGCTGCCACCGAGGCGCGAGGGACCAACTTCCCCATCAGGTTCAAGGACGGCTACTACCCCGCGCAGCCGGTAGACACCCTGAGCGACTACAGGGGGGTCTGCGTGAACTACCTCCGCGACGGGTTCGGGGTGCTCAGCAACGCCCACCACCACGAGGTGGCGACCGCCGGCCAGTGCGAGATCGACGTCTACAGGGACGAGCTCGTCACCATGGCGGACAGCACCATGACGTACAAGTTCGTGACCAAGAACGTCGCGGCCAGGATGGGGCTCATCGCGTCCACCATGCCCAAGCCGATCTTCGGCGACAACGCCGTGGGGATGCACGTGCACTCCAGCCTCTGGAAGTCCGGGAAGAACGCGTTCTACGACCCGGGCGATCCGTATGCCGAGCTCAGCCAGACGGCAAGGTACTACATCGGGGGGATAATGTCCCACAGCCGGGCGCTCTGCGCGGTGGTGGACCCCACGACCAACTCCTATCACAGGCTCGTTCCGGGATACGAGGCCCCGGTCTACATCGCCTGGAGCAAGATGAACAGGTCTGCCAACGTCAGGATCCCTGCGTACGAGAAAGGGTCTGAAGGGGCGAAGAGGGTCGAGTTCAGGACGCCGGACCCGTCGTGCAACCCCTACCTCGCGTTCGCGGCCATCACAGCGGCAGGACTGGACGGGATAGCGAAGAAGACCGACCCGGGCGACCCGGTCGACGAGGACATCTACAAGCTCACCCCTGAAAAGAGGCGCTCCCTCAAGGTGGGGGAGCTACCAGGGAGCCTGAAGGAGGCGGTCGAGAGCCTGGAAAGCGACAGGGGGTTCCTCGACGGGATCTTCCCGAAGGACCTGGTCGACGTGATGATGGAGCTCGAGATGGAAGCGTACAGGGCGGTCGCGGCACGGCCGCACCCGTACGAGTTCTACATGTACTTCGACCTGTGAGAGCCAGATTCCATCCTTTCTGAGCTCCACGTAGATTCCGAGGAGGCGATGGGAAGCACCCTCCTGCGAACTGCGATTTGCCGGGGGCTAGGCGAGAGGAGCCCTTGCTTCGCCGTACAGTTCCTTCATCAGGAAGACCATACCCTGTGGAGGGTAAAGCCCCCTCTCCGTGATCAAAAGGTCGATGTATTCGGGTGGGGTCACATCGAACGCGGGGTTCGCCACTTTGACCTTCGAGTTCGACTTCGCCCATGCCTTGGGCACCACTTCATACGGACTCCGCTGCTCGATCTCCACAAGCTCCCCGAGCATCGTCGCCGGGCTCAGCTTGTATGTCTCGGCTGCCACATAGAACCTCGCCTTGCGCTCATGGGCTGCCAGGGCAACCTGGGAGGTCCCTATCTTGTTGACTACAGCCCCGTTTGCCGTTATGGCGTCAGCCCCGACAATCACCATGTCCACCCTGCGCATGTGAACCCTCACCGCTGTGTCCGGTATCAGGGTGACATCGACCCCCAACTTCGCCAAGGCCGCGGCCGTTATCCTCCCCTGGAACCTAGGCCTCGTCTCCGTCGCGATCACCTCGAACCTCTTTCGGGCACCATGGGCCGCCGCGATGACGGCGGTGACAGCCTCGCTGTTGCAGTGCGTCATGATCACGTCTCCGTCCGCGATTCTCTTCGCGCCATATTCTCCGATAACCTTCGTGGCTTTCAAGCTCTCGGAGATGAATCCGTCGCACGCTGCCACGATTTCCTTGGTCGCCTCTCTGACCTGTCCTCCCTTCGCCTCGCTCCTACCGGCGGCAGCGAGGACGTAGTTGACGGCGTTGGGGAGGGAGACAGCTGTAGGCCTCGCCGACTTCAGCCTCTCGCCCGCCGCGGAGAGCCCTCGGTAGAGGTCTCTGGTCGATGAGAATTTGCCCTTGTCGCAGTAGTCCCTGAGGGCGGAAACCGCCGCCCTCGCGATTCTCCCCGCCCCCCTTACCTCCATGCTCCTGATCTGAAGGTAGGTGGATTCTATAGAACTGGTCCCCACGCCTCGCGATGGCTCCGGGAGTCTCAAATCTCTTTCTCCAGGACACCAGGTCGCCCCGCAGTAAGCCGTATATCACAGAACTGAGTCCCCTTTGCATGGTAATCAAGCCAAAGGCGCTCCTTGGGGCGCACGAAAAGGAGGTCGAATGGTATCACGATTTTGTCGACCTGAACGGCAGACCCGCCAAGGACGACCTCGTCGCCCTCTTCAGGGTGACGCCCTCTCCCGGTTTCACCATGGAGGACGCCGCCGGCAGGGTCGCTTCCGAGAGCAGCGTGGGGACATGGACGACGCTCACCACCCTGACCCCCAGGGTCAGGAAGATGATGGCCATGGCGTACGACATTGCGGGCGACCTGGTTCGCGTTTCGTACCCGGAGGAGCTCTTTGAGGAAGGCAACATGCCTCAGATATTGAGCTCGATCGCGGGGAACGTGTTCAGCATGAAGGCCGTGGCAGGGCTACGCCTGGTGGACGTCGTATGGCCAAGAAAGCTCGTCGAAAGCTTCGGGGGGCCGCAGTTCGGCGCCCCCGGGATAAGGCGCTTCATGAAGGTCCCAAGACGCCCGCTCACCGCCTCTGTCCCCAAGCCCAAGCTGGGCCTGAGCGTCGAAGAGCACGCCAGGCACGGCTACGAGGCGTGGAGCGGGGGACTGGACCTCCTGAAGGACGACGAGAACCTGACTGACCAGGGTTTCAATCCGTTCTCCAGGAGAGCGAAGCTGTCATACAGGTACAGGGACAAGGCGGAGAAGGAGACGGGCGAGAGGAAGAGCTACCTGATCAACATAACCGCCGAAACCCGGGAGATGGAGAGGCGCGCGAAGCTGGTGCACGACCTCGGAGGAGAGTTCGTCATGATCGACATATGCACGACGGGCTGGGCGGCTCTGGAGACGATGCGCGACGTCTGCGGCGACCTCCACCTGGCAATCCACGCCCACCGCGCGTTCCATGCCGCGTTCACCAGGAGCCCGACGCAGGGCATGTCCATGGCAGTCCTGGCAGAGACGGCTCGGCTCGTGGGAGTGGACCAGCTGCACATCGGCACGGCGATAGGCAAGCTGGAGGCGACGAAGGAGGAAGTCGTCGCACTCCGGGACAAGGTCCATGGTGACAAGAGCCCAGGCCTGGGGTGGGACCTGGAGCAGGACTGGTATGGAATGAAGCCGCTCCTCCCTGTCAGCTCAGGCGGACTGCACGTGGGACTCCTTTACCCTCTCCTTGACATCCTCGGCACTGACATAGTGGTCCAGCTCGGCGGCGGCATCTGGGGGCACCCCGACGGGGGGAGAGCTGGGTCGAAGGCCCTCCGCGATGCCATCGACGGCTACCTGGAGAAAAGGACGCTCGAAGAGTGCGCCGAAAGGAGCCCCGAGCTGAGCGTCGCCCTGCGGAAGTGGGGGACCTCCACATACAAGTGAGGACGCGGCTTGGAGTCAGACAGCTGAGTTAGGTTGGCTGCGCCACTGTCAGGGAAGGAGGGCAGGAAAGAAAGCGGCGGCCTCCTCACTGTAATGGGGGCCATCAACTGGGACACCAGCATATTCGAAGACAGCTTCGCTGGCCTGGGGGAACAGGTCCAGGCAAGGAACGTGGAAGAGTTCTCAGGTGGGAAGGGTGCCAACGTGGCGGTTGCGGCCGCCCGCCTGCTGGGGAGAGGGAAGGCAGCCATCGTAGGGGCCCTCGGGTCGGACGACCTCTCCAAACGCCAGGTGAGGGAGTTGAAGAAGGAAGGGGTGGTGACCGACGGCTTGGTCAAGATTCAGGGGTCGGCGTCAGGGAGGGCCTACATCCTGGTCAACCGCGAAGGGAAGAAGTCGATACACTCTCTCTTCGGGGCCAACGGGCTGATCCAGCCATCGCATCTGGCCCTCCCGGGGCCGAAGGGGGTGCTCGCCAGGACCTCCATGCTGGTCGTGGTGGACAGTCCGACGGACGTCGCAGTGGCGGCGACCGAGACTTCGAAGCGGGTTGGGGCTCGGATAATCTACAGCCCCGGAGTCAGGGTCAGGGAAGGAAGGGAATCGTTGGCGGGAATGATGAGCGCAGCGGACATCCTGGTCCTTGACAAGGCAGAACTCGCGAGGCTCGGCGGGAGGACGAATCCCGCGGAGGCGTCGGAGTCGCTCCGGCAGGCTTCCCCGACCATGACCGTGGTGGCGACTTCCGGGAAAGGCGGGTGTGTCGTCGCAGGCGCCGGTCGGACGACCCGCCTGAGCGGGGTCGACCTCTCGTTGCTGGGGATGAAGGCAGTCAACAGCACCGGAAGCGGCGACTCGTTCCTTGGGGTGCTGGCGAGCTACGTGAGCAAGGGCGCAGGCGTGGTCGAAGCGGCGAAGTGGGCCAACCTCGCTGGTGCCCTGAAGGCGACCCGTTACGAGACAAGGGGGAGCCCCACCAAGGCCCTGCTGGAGGCGACCATGAAGAAGCTGAGCCCAAGAGCCGCCGGACACAACAGCCTGAAGGATGTCGCATAGGAGGTTCGACCTCGATGGTGCAGGAAGCGATGACGTCCGACGAAGCCCTGGGCTAGATCGCGAAGCGCAGAAACGCGACGAAGGCGTACATCGGGACCACGAGGTACACCAGCTCGTGCCGCAGGACCCCCCATCCCCTCCCCTGGCGCACGTAGTCGAACGTCATGTCCAGCATCAGGCAGTCCACCAAAACCAGCGAAGTCCCTGCCAGCCCCGTCCAGAAGAGCCCCCACTGGATCTTGACCATCCCTACGAGGATCATCGAGGCCATGGCGAGGTAGGCGACGGGGACGGCCTTCAGCGCGCTCCTGTGGTGGAGCCTGCGCTTCCCCAGGAAGAAGGGGCGTGCTACCCCCCTCTCGAACATCGCGTCCCCGAACTTGTCCAGGATGGAGGAAATGGCGAGTGTGGTGAAGAACCCCACGGTGAGTCCGAGGTAAAGGTCGAATGGGTAACCGAGCATCATGGCCACGTCACCTTGGGCAGGGTCTCCGGCGTCGGTGCTCTATATAAGAACGGAGAGCCTAATTTCCCGTCGAAGCTAGTTCCCCAGCGCCCGTTCCAGCTCTCTACGCAGCACCCGGGCCACGGCTGACCCGTCGGCCCTTCCCCGGAGCTCCTTCATCGCTTCGCCCATGAGCGGTGAGAAAGCCCCTTCGCCCTTCTCGGCTATCAGCCGACCTTCCCTGGCGACCACCACCTTCACGACCCGCTCCACGTCCGACTCCGCGACCGCGCTCAGCCCAAGCTCCCGTATCGCCTCCGCGACGCCGACCTTCTTTTCGGACGCTGCCCTGACGATGTCGGGGACAGCCTCCTTCGCCGCCTTCCCCTGGTCCACCGCCTCGAGCGCCGCGACCAGGACTCCCACGCCCAGCCCCGACTCC
>JAKAPN010000058.1 GCA_021822995.1 archaeon | reverse complement strand
GCTGAGAAGACCCAGAGAAGGGCACACGAAATCCTGCTGAGAGCGAAGCAGATGGGACTCTCGGCGGGCAAGGACCCCACGGGGCTGGCGGCCTCGGCTCTCTACGTCGCGTGCACTCTGGAGGGCGATCACAAGACCCAAAAGGACGTTGCAGAGGCCGCGAAGGTGACCGAGGTCACAATCAGGAACCGCTACAAAGACCTGAGAGCGGCCCTCGGAATCTGAGCCTCCCAAGGCAAGACCGCAGGGTCATGGGACAGAAGTCCGCGGCACCGCGGCGGAATCTCTCACGCCTCCAACCCGTTTAATAAGGCGCCCACGGGCGCTTGCCCTATCGGATGGAATCCCGGTAGGACGCGTGAAAGAATTTGAGTTTCGGTCAACGAGGAGGATATGGGAATAGGGGGAGTTTCGGAAGAGGCTCCGGATCCTTCAGGAAGCCAGTTGAGGTCGGTAAGGAGTACGACGTCAGTATCTCCGACACCAGCAAGCGGGGCGAAGGCATTGCCAAAGTGGAAGGGTTCATCATCTTTGTCCCTGGCACGAAGGTAGGCCAGAACGTGAGGATAAAGGTCACCCAGGTCTCGGAGCGGTTCGCATCTGGACAGGTCGTAGAGGGTTCAGCGGCAGCTTCGGCACCAGCCTCCGGATCCAGTGGAAAACCCACGAACTAATCAGCGGCTTCGGCCATTGAACTGCAGATGGTTGGTTCACGGAATCAACCATCGTCCCACATTCTCGATCAACATTCCCAAAGCGTTTGACCTGGTCAGCGCATGACCTGACACGCTTCGATCCTGATTCAATACTTGAAAACGAGAGCCAAAGGCGCGGCGGGTCGGAGGCTCCCGATCTCCTGTCTAACCCGAGCATCCAGCACCGCCAGCTGCGTCGGTGCCAGGGCGCGGAATGGTCGGGCAGGACGAGCCTGCGAGCGTCTCTCCGATCCCGGTGGTCCTTCGTAGTATTACGTTTTCATATCGCGTAATACTCAAATAGAAGACGGACGCCTCAGTAGCTATGCCAGTGAGCAATGCGAGCCCCCTGATACACATGTCAAGGCTAGGGAAGCTGAGGTTCGCTCAGACGGTCTACAGCAGGGTGTTCATCCCTGTCGCGGTGAGACAAGAGGCCATCGAGGCGGGCGAAAAAGCAGGATTCCCTGACGTGGCTGGGCTGGAGAAGTTGGAGAAGGACGGATGGCTCGTGACTACGCCGCTGTCCAAAGCCTCGCTGGGGGTCGCCGACCTGCTGAGCGAAGGGCTCGGGAGAGGGGAGGCGGAGGCGATCGCGCTCGCGGTCGAGAAGAAGGAGCTGCTGTTCATGGACGACCGGAAGGGGAGAGCCGCGGCGAAGCTCTACGGCGTCGAAACGGCGACAACCCTGGGGCTGATGCTGGAAATGAGGGAAAAGGAGGCCATGGGAGTGTCCGAGTATCGGAGGAACGTGAAGGAATACGCCTCGAGCGGGTGGATAGGGGCGGACGTGGTCCAGCTCTACCTGGACAGAGGACGAGCCCTTGAGTGAAAGGATTTCGTTTGTGGTCCCTGCCGAGATGAAGAAGGCGCTGGAGGAGCTGCAGCAGCAGACGGGGGAAGACAAGTCGACCCTGCTCAGGGACCTCATAGGGAAGGGGTTGGCGGAGACCAGGATGGACATCGCGGTCGACCGCTACGTCAAGGGGAAGGCGTCGCTTGGAAAGGCGTCTGAGATCTCAGGCGCGTCGCTCTGGGAGTTCCTCGACGAGCTCAGGGAGAGGAGCGTGGGCCTGAAGTATTCGATAGCCGACGCCGAAGAAGAGATAACGCGGGTGCTGTCGAAACGGAAGGGCTAGCCGATCCGAGCCGTGGTCTCGATGGCGATGCCGTCCGCCTGGACGGTGTGCCTGAACGACTTTGACTTTGGTATCACGCGCCGGAGCTTCTGGATCTCAACTTCTCCCTCCGCCTGCCCGAACCCCTGCGCGAACTTGAACGAGAGCACTCCGTCGACGAGGCTCTTGATGAAATTGACGTGCTTCTCATCGTGGACCCCTTCTGGCAGGGTGATGAAGTGGACCCCGCCGTACTTGTGCACGGCGCCGACCCAGAACATGACAAGGTCCGTGACTTCCTGCTGGGGATAAACGCTCATGAGATAGCTGGGGTTGAAGACGCTCCAGCGCCCTTCCTTCAGCTTCTCGACGAAGTCCTTGGTCAGGCCGTTCAAAGAGGAGCCGAGCCTGATCACTTCCTCCATGGGGTTGTCCTGCATCAGCTCGGAGAGGGTCTGCAGCTGCGGCGGCATGGGCCGGGAGTAGACCAGGGACCTGTCGTCGAGGTACTCCCTGACGTTCCAGTGGTAGAGCGCCATGTCCTCGACCGTGTCCGAGAGGGGCGTCTCCGGGTTGTAGTAGACCGCCCTCCCTCCCTTCGAGAGGTGGTTGTAGATCGCCTGGTTGGCGAACGTGACGTAGTGGGTCCCAGACCCGCCCGTCAGCAGGTATGCGGAGTTCTCCGGCAGGCCGCCCCCGAGCACGTACTCGAGGCCGGTCAGACCGAGGTTGGTTAACTTGATTCCAGGAGCAGACTGCTCAGTTTCTGCGCGCTGGCCTTCGTAGGCCAAGATATAGAGGTCGAGGCTATATGTCTCCTATATAGCCTCTGCGATTTTGTCGGTCCCGATATCATGTGTTTTTGGTAGTGTTTTGCTACTAGGAGGGCGTAGTTCGAGGTTGGTCGGAGTTGTTTACCCCGTCTGCCCTGCCACCACGCTGTAGGTGAACTGGGCGCCGTTGGCAGTTACGATTTTGACCGAGTTTGAAGTTCCCGAGGATGGTGCAGGCGACGGTGTGAAGGCGAGAGCCGTAGTGCCTCCGGCCGGACAGTTGTTGTAGACCGCACTCGAGGCAGGTAGGCAACCTGCGCTTGCTGTAAAGGTGAAGGTGGTAACGGGGACGCCGTTAAAGTAGATTGAGGTGAGATTAGCGCTTGAAGTTCCCGTGTTTCTCAGGTAAACTGTAAGGGTCGAACCCTGGAAGTTGTACGCATCCATACTGATCTGCTCTGTAACTTGACTCCCTCCGCTTTTGGTGAGATTGCCGGCAAGGGTTCCGGTGAACACGTAGACGAGTATGCCTGAAGCAACGGCGATCGCGATAAGCAGCAACGTGGCGATGATTGGACTCACAGCACGCTTTTGGGTCAGTTTCACTCTAACCCGAGCTCCCCGCTACTACGTTGTAGGTGAACTCACCTCCGTTCGTGGTTACCAGCTTCACCGAATGCGAAGTCCCAGCGGAGCCAACCGGGTTGGGCGTAAACGATACGGAGCACGTGGTTCCGACCGGGACAGTGTTCGAAATCCGTGCACATGACTGGGGGGAGATGCCGTTCCCAGTCGGAAGAGTCATTAAGGTTCCGTCGAAGTACAACGATGAAATACTGGTGGGACCGGTTCCGGTATTCTGGACGAAGATGGTGACGTTTGCCGTCGGCGAGAGATTGTAAGTGTAAGCACTAAGCGAGAGTTGGTCGGTCACCTGGCTCCCTCCCGACTTTGTCAGGTTCCCAGCGAGCCCGTTCACGAAAACGTACACTATGATCCCAGCAGCGACGGCTATCGCTATGAGCAGGAGCGTCGCGATTATCGGCGAGACCGCCTTCCTCTGCGAGACCTTCATAGGCTGTCAGCTATGCTCGACCCAATATAACGGCGGTGAAGAAATTCTTCAGTCGTCACGGAGCCGTGACGCTGTCGCTGAATATGTTCCCTCTGGCTGAAACGAGCTCGATGGAATACTGCCCGCTAGACCACTGATAGGGCACTGTCACGGAGACCGTCGCACCGGGGGCGACCCATTCGGAGAAGTAGTAGGGGGAGCCCAGGGTGGACGCGTACTGAGTCGCCCCAGAGGACCCGGTGACCCATAGACTCACCAGATGAATGGTTTCAGTGCCACTGTTAGTGAGTTGCATCGAGAACTGACTTGTGTCTGTGTAGTACGCGGTGAGGATGTCAGCACTAAGTGTCCCGGTGAAGCTGGCGGTCCCAACCGAGTAGACCTCCATGATCACCGACCCTGGGACAGTAGAGATCGGACTGTTCGGGCAACCTGGTATCGTCACGGTCGCAGTGGAAGTCTGGATGAACCTCTGTACCTCACTTGCTCCGCCTACTAGTCCGCCTAGGTCGACGAACCTGGTCGTCGCCGCGTTCCCTACCGAGGCTATGTCGACCTGGGCCATGGCCCCTTGCGCGAAGTCGTAGAGATAGGCGGTCTGTGTCACGGGCTGAGTGTACTCGGTCGTGAACGAGACGGTGAGGTCCTGGACCGAGAGAGGGCTCTGGGAGATGGTGAAGGTAGGGCAGAGGGTCGCGGAGTAGAAGTTCGTGAGCGACATCACTATCCCGACGTCGTCGAAGTAGTTCTTCACTTCCGACTGCTTGCCCGACTGCCCCTTCAGGACGATGTCCGAGTAGATGACCAAGTTGTACGTCCCGCCGTTGTTGGTGGTGAAGAAGGAATGCTGAGCAGTGATGCCCCCGGGGAAGGTATAGTAGAAGTTGGCCCATGCTACGGTGCTCAGCGCGGGAGATCCGATCAACACTTCGGCATGGCTTGTCGCGTTCTGGAGGGAGAGGTTCACGGTGTTGGACGTGTACTGCAATTCCGTGGGGATGGAGCCTCCCAGCGAGAACTTCATGGTGCTTGCCCCGGTCTGCATGTCCAAAAGCTCGGCGGGGGTTAAGGTGAACTGCGAAGTCCAGTTCCCTATGGCCTCGTCAGAGCTCGCGGCCCCCGTGTTAAGCGTGAAGTCCGTGTAGATGGCGCCTGGACCCGACTCGGAGCCTACGAAGGTGACCGGATCGAAGTTCCCGCTCATGCCGTATGTAACCCCAGAGACGAATTCGCGTGTGAAGACCCATCCGGCTGAGGTCGAGGTGAAATTCATGTTCGTAATGGGGTACACGTTCGCAGGGGCGGCGGAGGCGAAGCTCCCTAGGAAACCTGTGTTGGGGTTGTACCCCTCGGATGCCCCGAAGAGGACCTTGGTATAGTCAAGGTTTTCCCGCGGGAGCGCTGCGTTGAACTGGGCCCTGGTGTTCACAGCGTTCTGATACCCGGTGAAGGAGTTGAACATGACCAGGGCGAAGGAGAACGCAACCACTAGCAGGATGAGAATGAAAAGGGCCCCGACCATCTCGGAGACCCCCCGCCGCTTCCTAGACCTAAGCAATCTCCTGTACGACAATGCTGTTCCCTCTTTCTGTACTAACGACCACGTTGTAAGTGGCTCCGTTCCCCCAGGCGAAATTGGTCACGGTGAGCGTGCAGAAGTTCCCTACGGGGATCTGGATGTAACCTGGGCTGTTGAAAGTGCACCAGGTCTCGGTGGAGTTGAGCATCGCGGCGCTCGCAATGAAAGTCCCCTGTTTGGCCCCCGTCGTCGCGGTCGTGTTGAAGAAACTGATATCCGCGACTTCCGTCGGCAGGTACCCGACGTTCCTTATCGTCAGCGTCACGTTGCTCGGCTGGACGAACTGTGAGTACTCCACGACATAGATCTCTTGCGCCGCCTGGCCGCTCTTCCCGAAGAGAAGCGAGAACCCGTTGGCATACCCCCCTATCGACTGGCTCCCTACGAAGAAGAAGGTGCTCCCAATGGTCACCGTTATCGCGATCAACAGTAGCTCGGCGATAATCGGTGACAGCCCCCGCCTTCTTTCTACCTTCATACCGTACCCCCCTTCAGGAGGTCCCTGACCTTCCTCACGACCCCCGCACCGTCGAAGTCCTCAACCACCGCGACCCCGTACCCCGCCTCCAGCCGCTTCGCCTCCTCCGACGCCGCGGGGATGGTGACCAGTATCGCCCTGTTCGGCTTGATGTCGAACGTCTTCGCGAAGAACGCTATCACGGCGCTCGGCTCAACCGGCTTCGTGTCCACCGCCACCTGGAGCGCGATCGTCAGCCCGTCCTTCTTCGCGTAAACGTCCAGGGAGTGCTTCGAGCCCGACTGCCCCTGCACCTGTGCCGGCGACTCCACCTGGTACCCCAGCTCCTCGAGCATCACCGCGAGCTGCGGGTCCAGCAGCAGGGTGTTCTTCAGCTCGGCGAGGACCCTCTCGTTGACCGCGTAGCTGTCCACGTTGACCAGCGCGAGGTCCGCGACCGTAAACTCGTGGTTTCCGTCCTTGCAAACGAACACCAGCTTCGGGGAGCTCGTCTTCGAGAGGCAGTTCTGGCACTCGTACCAGACCCCCGAGACCTTCAGCTCGTTGGCGGCGCGTATGGGCCTCCCGCAGTTGGGGCACTGGAGCGACCCCCCTTTGTCGAACCGCGAGTCGTCCCCGATGTAGCCGCAGTAGGTGTGCTCCACCAGCGAGCGCTTCACGGACAGCCTCGACCTGCACTTCACGCACTCGACCATTATGATCGGGTCCGCCCTGAGGTGGACCGGGCACATCACGAACTCCCTCGCGGTCTGCTTCCTGAGTATGTCCTGCGCCAGCATCTCGGCTATCCAGCTTTTCACGTCCGCCTCGGGGCCCAGGACCACCTCAGCGAGCGGATAGTGCACCCTACCGTCCGCCCCGACGCTCGGCTCCAGCGGGATGTTCTCCGCGAGCAGCCTCCTCAGGAGCTCCCTCGTGTTCGGGTCGCTGTACAGCCGCGCCGGCTCTATCCTGTGGTTGGGGGTCTGCATCTATGTTACACCACGAAGAGCTGGAACGCCAGCACGGTCGCTACCACGAGTATCACTATGTGTTTTATTCCGGCGGCGAACGACGCCTCCCCCAGCTTGCCCGCCCCGAGCCCCCCTATCACGGCCTCCACCAGCGCTATCTGGAAGAACGCGCTCTTTATGCTGCTCAGGGTTATCCCCGAAAGCCCCTGGAACGCGACCACACCGCCTGTCGCCGTGCTGTTGGCCCCTATC
>JAKAPN010000057.1 GCA_021822995.1 archaeon | reverse complement strand
AAGCGGAACCCGGAGCGGGCCCGTCCATGGATTTGGCGTCCCGTCTCGCGGCTTACGTCATCGGGGTGGACTTCCGCGCCCTGGATGGGAGGACCGCCAAGGAGATGAAGGCGAGGGTCGTCGACGCCCTCGGGTGCGCGATAGGCGCGAGCGACGAGGAGCCGGTGAAGATAGCACGGAGGTTCGCCTCCAAAGCCGCGGATGGGGGGCCGTCCACCCTCATCGGGTCCGCGCGCTCGTCTTCTCCCCCCGTAGCGACCTTCGTCAACGGCCTGATGATAAGGTACTTCGACTTCAACGACACATATCTTTCGAAGGAGCCCGCGCATCCGAGCGACAACCTCGCGCCGTGCCTGGCAGTCGCTCAGGCCGAGGGAGCCAGCGGGAAGGAGCTGTTGGCGGCCGCTGTGGCCGCGTACGAGATCCAGTGCAGGCTCTGCGACGCCGCGGACATCAGGCACAGAGGATGGGACCACGTCAACTACGGGCTCGTTTCAGCTTCCCTCGCCTCGGCGAAGCTGATGGGGCTGAGCGCGCCGCGGGCGACTCAGGCTGTGAACATCGCGCTGAACGGCCACATCGCAATGAGGCAGGTCAGGGCAGGCGAGCTCTCGATGTGGAAAGGCGCGTCTTTCGCGAACGCGGCCAGGAACGCGGTGTTCGCCGCGATGCTGGCCAGGGAGGGGTTCACGGGCCCGTCCCCGATCTTCGAAGGCGAGATGGGTTTCTTCAACCAGGTCTCGGGGCCGTTCGGGCTGGACACCGAGGGGTTCGGTGGGAAGGATGGACGATTCAAGGTCGCAGAGACGTACGTGAAGTACTGGCCGGCCGAGTACCACGCTCAGACCGCGGTCTGGGCTGCGCTCGAGGTCCGCAAGAAAGTCAGGGACATGGGGAAGGTGAAGTCGGTGCTGGTTCAGACACACGAAGCGGGGTACACCATATTGGCGAAGGACAGGGAAAAATGGGCGCCGAGGACCAAGGAGACCGCTGACCACAGCCTGCCGTTCATGGTCGGGATGGCGCTCCTGCACGGTACGGTTGACAATTCGACGTACGATGCCGCGAGCATAACCGACCCGGACAACCTCGCGTTCGTCAGGAAAGTGAAGGTCGTGGAGGACCCCGCGCTGACGGAGAAGTACCCAAAGGCGATGCCGAACAGGATAACGGTCAGGGAGGAGGGGGGTGCGGAGACGGTCGCCCAGGTGGACGTCCCCCGCGGACACCCTGGGAACCCCATGACGAAGGACGAGATCGGAGAGAAGTTCCTGCGGCTCGCATCGGGGAAGGTCGGTGCGAAGGAGGCCAAGGAGGCGCTTGGACGGCTGTGGAGCATCGAAGAAGAACGGGACCTTGGCAGCGTGCTTTCGCTTTTGCGGACGACGGGGCGCTCCAAGGCATAGAGCGAGCGGGTGACGGAGAGAATCCATGAAGCTCGCCCTCGGTTTCAACCCGGTGCTGGGAGTCAGAGAGGCGGCGAGCATAGCCTCTGCGGCGGAGAAGCTCGGGTTCGACTCCATCTGGATGCACGAGAGCCTGTTCCAGCGTGACGTGGTGACCTACATCTCGGCGATGGCGTCCGCCACCAAACGGATCCGGCTCGGGTCTGGGGTAATCAACACCTTCACGCGTCACCCGGTCACCGCCGCCACGACTTTCGCCACCCTTTCGGAGCTGTCGGGGGGACGGGTGAACCTCGGGCTCGGCGTCGGCAGCTTTCCCACGATACCCCTTCTGGGTTTCCAGTTGTTCCCGGTGGAGAAGACGAGGCCGCTGAGGAGGCTGAGCGAGTACGTCAAGGTCGTCCAGATGGTCTGGGAGGGGAACAAGGTCGAATTCGACGGCGAGTTCTTTCACGTCCACGACCTTACGATGGGGTTCAAGCCAGAGGGGAAGATCCCGCTGTACATCGCTTCGCTCTCCCCCCGGACCCAGGCGTTCGCGGCCACCGTGGCAGACGGTGTCATCCTCTCGCCTGCGCTGAACACCGCCTGGGGGACCAGGCGGATGGTCGAGAACGTGGAGAAAGGGGAGTCAAAGACCGGGCGGAAGGTCGAGAGGGTGTCATACATGCTCACTTCGCTGGACCCGGACCCGAAGAAGGCAGCTGCTGTGGTGCGAGAATACTACTTCTTCGTCTACCAGCTCTCCGAAGTCGTCAAGCCCGAGGCCCTCGCCCCGTACGGAATCACAGAGGACTCCCTCAGGCCGATGAAAGAGGCGTGGAAGAAGGGCAACGTGCCGGAAGCCAAGCGGCTGATCCCCGACCAGGCGATAGAGGTCCTGGCCATCGCTGGGACAGGGGACCACGCGGCCGAGAGGCTGAAGGAATACGCGAAGGCGGGGATCACCCTCCCGGTATCGATGCCGATAGGGAACACAGCGTACGCCATGGAACAGCTTTCGAGGGCGGCGTAGAAGACCGCTGCCTAGATCCTGATAGTTAGCGGGACCAGAAGCGACAGCAGAAGCGAAGCCATGTAGAGGAGCGAGAACTGGAAGGCCAGCGCGGCTGTCCGTGGGTCCGCGTCGTCAGGGACCTGGCCCTCGAACATCCCGGCGAGCTTTAGCGCCTTCGGCGCTGTCAGGAACACGACCGCCGACCAGACGGGGAGGAACCCCGCTAAGATGCCCGCGAGGACGAGCGCGTAGGCGCCTCCGAGCAAGATGGAATAGAGCCGCTCCGACCGTTCCGCTCCCAGGACCACCGCCAGGGTCTTCGTGTTCACACTGCCGTCGTAGCTGATGTCCCTGATGTTGTTCGCCAGCAGGACCAGCGCGACGAACAGCCCTACTGGTATCGCCGCGGCCACGGGCGCCAACGCAAACGACCCGGTCTGCACCACATAGGCGCCTGCCGGGATCAGCAGACCCCACATGACAAAGACAGTCGCCTCGCCCATGGCGTGGGCTTTCAGCACCACCGGGTCTGCAGTGTAGAGGACGCTCCCGGCGATCCCCGCCCCGATCACGAGCACGATCGAGATGGTGCTGACCAGCGCGAGGTAGAACCCGGCAGCCAGCGTCAGCGCGTAGAGAATCACGGAGAATCCCAGTATGGCCGAAAGCGGAGCCTGGCCGAAGGCTGCCGGATGGAGCCGGTACTTCGTCGTCGGCGCGCCCCCCTTGTCGACGCCGTGCTTCACGTCGTAGAAGTCGTTGAGGACGTTGGTGGCTGCGTGGAACGCCACCATCCCTGCGAGAGCCAGCAAGTAGATCAGAGGGTTGAACCTGCCCGCCGCCGCGGCCACGAGGGTCCCCATCGTGACCGACGAGAAGGTCATCGTGAAAGACCAGGGCCTGGTCGACAGGACGACGGTCTTGAGGTCCAATCCTGGGGAGCCTTGGCCCGCCCCGGCTTTTAACGATACCACCGCGAAGCAGACGGCCTGGACACGGGTTTATCCGCGGCAAGGTCCACCCGGAGTGGCAGTGCAACCGCAGAGCAGGATCTGGCTGGGCATCGGGGCCGTCGTCGCTTCGATGGTCGCCATGTTCACCGTCCCCTCCGCCTACTTTGCTGACGCCACCTTCGTCTCCACGGCTGTGATGATGGCGGCGGCGTACGGCCTTGGGCTCCGACCGAAGAGAGCGTGGCCGAAGCCAAGTTCGCTCGCCTTGGGGGTCGTGAGCGCGATCGCCCTGTATCTTGTCTTCTATCTCGGAGCGGCCGCCATCGACGCGCTCCACCCGCTGGGGATCACGTCCGCGTCCGAGTCGTCCATCTACTCGCTGATCGCGTCTGGGTCGAACCCGCGCTACCTGCAGGTAGCTCTGCTGCTGTTCGACTCCGCGGGGTACGAGTCGTTCTTCAGAGGGGTCCTTCAGGGCAGGCTGGCGCCCCGGCTCGGCCTTGGCGCCGCTCCCGCCGTAGCCCTCCTCGACGCGGGGGTGCACCTGTTCACATTGAACCCCGTCTGGGTGGTTGCCACCTTCGTGACGGACCTGTTTTGGGGGCTGACATTCCACTACGGCAAGGGGACGGGGGCCAGCTTCACCAGCCATTTCCTGTGGGACCTCGCCATCTTCATCGTAAGGCCCGTCATGTAAGCCGCTCTTCAGGGAGGGCTCCTCTTATATCCGGTCGCGAGCCGACGCCGAGCCAATGCCCCAGGGAAAGCTCCTCTGGCAGCCTGACTCGAGCTACATCCGGAAGACGAACATGCACGCGTACATGAAATGGCTGGAGAGCAGGGGACAGAAGTTCGAAGGGTATCACGAACTCTGGGAGTGGAGCGTGGACGACCTCGAGGGGTTCTGGGGGAGCATCTGGAAACACTTCGAGCTCGCCGAAGCGGACTACCCGGTCCTCCCTGAAAGGAAGATGCCCGGCGCACGTTGGTTCGAAGGGTCAGAGCTCAACTTCGCGGAAAGGGTGTTCAAGAAGCGAAGGGACGGGGTCGCGATCTGGGCGGGAGCCGAGAAGAAGTCCGGAAAGGAGTTGACATGGCAGGAGCTGGAGAAGCGGGTCGGCGCGTTCGCTTCCAGCCTGCGGGAGATGGGCATCGGCCAGGGGGACAGGGTCGCCGCTTACCTTCCCAACTCCCAGGAGGCGGTTATCGCGTTTCTCGCTTGCGCGAGCATCGGGGCGGTCTGGTCCTGCTCCTCCCCCGACTTCGGCGCGCCCGCGGTGGTCGACAGGTTCACCCAGATCCAGCCCAAGGCCCTGATCGCCACCGACGGGTACAGCTACGGCGGGAAGTGGTTCGACAGGAAAGAAGCGGTCTCGGCGATATCTGACGCTTTGCCTACCCTCGAGAAGGTGGTCTGGGTCAAGGCGAAGTCGACGAGCGAGGCGCCATCCGGCTCTGTCGCGTGGGAAGACGCGGTCGCCGGGACGGCAAACCCCGAGTTCGAGACTCTGCCCTTCGACCACCCCCTCTGGATCCTTTACTCTTCGGGGACGACCGGGCTGCCGAAGCCGATAGTCCACGGCCACGGGGGGATCCTGGTCGAGCTTTCGAAGGCGGTCTCTCTTCACACCGACGTCAGGGCGGGAGACCGGTTCTTCTGGTTCACGACGACCGGATGGATGATGTGGAACTACCTGGTTGGAGGGCTGCTTCAGGGCGCGTCCGTCGTCCTCTACAACGGGAGCCCCTCATACCCTGACCTGGACTCGCTCTGGGACCTGGTCGACAGGACAGAGACGTCGTTCATGGGCGGGAGCGCCCCGTTCTTCGCATCCTGCGCCAAGGCCGGGCTCCAGCCGCGCTCCTCTCACGCGTTCAAGAAGCTCAGGGGTATCGGTTCGACCGGGTCGCCGCTGTCCCCCGAGTCGTTCGAGTGGGTCTACAACTCGGTAAAGGAGAACGTCTGGCTGGCGTCCATGAGCGGAGGGACGGACGTCTGCACCGGGTTCGTGGGAGGGTCCCCGACGTTGCCCGTCTATTCGGGGGAGATTCAGTGCCGGTGCCTGGGCGCGAAGGTGGAGGCATTCGACGAGTCTGGGGCGGCAGTCATCGGGCAGGTGGGGGAGCTCGTCGTGACCGAGCCGCTTCCGAGCATGCCCCTCTATCTCTGGGGGGACAGCGACGGAAGCAGATACGCGGAGAGCTACTTCGCGACGTACCCCGGCGTCTGGAGGCACGGGGACTGGATTGAGATAACGAAGCGCGGCACCTGCATAATATCAGGCAGGTCAGACGCCACGGTCAAGCGCCTCGGGGTGAGGATCGGGACGAGCGAGATCTACAGGGCGGTGGAGTCCATCCCCGAAGTCGCAGACTCGATGGCGTTGGATCTTCCGGGAGAAGGGGGTGCTGGGAAGCTGGTCCTGTTCGTCTCCCTTGCGAAGGGGAAGAAGATGGACGAAGAGCTCAGGGGGAAGATACGGGCCAAGGTCCGGACTGACCTCTCCCCCAGATACATCCCAGACGAAGTGGTCGAGGTTCCATCGATCCCAAAGACCCTGAACGGGAAGAAGCTCGAGGTCCCCATCAAGAGAGTGCTTCTAGGCGGGGACCCGGCGAAGGTGATCAACAAAGACTCCATCGCAGACCCGGCATCGGTGGAGTTTTTCATCGGACTGGCAAAGAAGTCCCGGGACTAGCGGACCGTCATTCAGAAGCAGTTTAATATCCTCCAGAAAAGAACCGAACTTGTGCCAGCTTCTCGCAAAGTCTACATGGTCTCCGGCGGGGTCACGAAGTTCGCGAAAGCCCACCCTGACATGGACTTCCGGCTGATGGTGAAGCGCGCCTTCGACTACGCGATGAAGGACCTCCCGAAGCTGAAGCCGGCTGACATCGAGAGCACCAGGATCTCTTACTTTTCAGACCACTTCGCGAGGCAGCTGAAGGCCGCTTCGATGGTCCAGGACTACCTCGGCATGAACCCCAAGGACTCGAGGAGGATAGAGTGGGGAGGCGCAACCGGCGGCCAGGCCATCCAGGCGGGATGGGAGACGGTGGCCAGCGGGAGGAACGAGGTCTGCCTCGTGGCTGGCTTCGAGACCATGTCTCATGTGGAGACGTGGAAGGGGAACGAGTTCATCGCCCTGGCGTCGGACACGAACTTCGACTACCCGGTCGGTGGTTTCTACACCGGATACTACGCCCTCATGGTCCAGAGGCACATCTACGAGTACCTCAGGAAGACGAAGTTCGCGGACATCAAGGACGAGAAGAAGGCACAGCGGGCCGCGACGGACGAGGCGAAGCGGATCATGGCGATGGTCTCGGTCAAGAACCATGTCAACGCGCTGAACAACCCGTACTCGCAGTACCCCCAGGAGCTCTCGGTGAAGGAGGCGATCGACGGGGAGATGGTGGCGTACCCACTCAACAGACCGATGATCTGCACGATGAGCGACGGGGCGGCTGTGGCGATCCTTGCGTCTGAGGAGGCGGCGTTCAAGTACACCGACCACCCTGTCCTGATCAAGGGGGTCGGGTGCGGCACGGACACGATGAGGCTCG
>JAKAPN010000056.1 GCA_021822995.1 archaeon | reverse complement strand
GCCCTTCCTGACGGCCACGACCCCCCCCTTCGATCCCCTTCGGCGTCCCGTTCCTCGGCGTGGTATGGGGCGACCTGAACCTCAGCCCAGGCATGCCTCCTCCCTGAACCGTCCGACGACGCGCTGGAACTGCCTCTTGCTCCCTCCGGGTGCCGTCCTCTCTGCTGACCCTCGCCGGGTCCGCGGCCACCGTCCTGTACCTCTTCCTCACGTACCCGGGCTCGGTACCTGGATGTGTCCCTCTTCGGGGCACGCCTCTCCTTGCACGATTATCATCGTTTGGTTCACTTCGGTTGTCGTGCGAAGGGGGCGCATGTTACTTGGTTCTCCAGTTACCCGGCCCAGCAGGATAGCGAAGAGTTATAAAATCCGAAAAGAGAATCGATTTGTCCCCCATTTGCCCCTAAAGCTCGACGAGACCGACACCTCGATACTGAAGGCCCTGATGAATGACGGCAGGCTCTCATTCAGACAGATAGCATTACGAATCGGGGTGACGACTCCGACCGTCGAAAGCCGGGTGAAGAAGATGATGAAATCAGGGATAATCAAGAAGATCGCTCCCATTCTCGACGCCGATAAAGTTGAGAGGGGGGTCGCAGCGCTCCTGATGCTGAGGGTGGAGCTGCCGAAGGTCAGTCAGGTGATCGAGAAACTGGTGCCTCTTGAGGAGGTGAGGAGCGTCTTCCTCTCAACGGGGGAGGCTAACATGGTCGTGAGGGTGGCCGCGAGCAGCAATGCATCCTTTCAGGACTTTCTGAATGAAAGGGTTGCACCGCTGGGGGTACAGGTCCTCTCCAGCGAGGTGATCACCAAGACGATAAAGGACGAGCAGGGGGTGGCGCTGTACGGGGAGATGGCGGTGGCCCTTGTCTGCGACTACTGCGGCGGGGACATCAGCGGAAAGCCGCTCACGCTCAACGTCCGGGAGGGCAAGCGCTTCTTATGCTGCAAGACCTGTCTGTCGGGTTACAAGGAGAAATACGGCACCGACAGGAGCGCCTCCTCCGGAACAAGTTGGAAGGGGTGACGACGCCGTCAAATCTGGACGGCGCGTTCTTGCCATTCGCCCGGGGGCCGAAGGATGCTTTACATCCACCAATTGAACCGGGCCGCGTCTTCGCAAAGGTAAACAGGGAACCTCAATTAGGTACGACGGGAGAGTTCAGAGTTTAGGGAGAAGGCATGGCTTCAGACCCGGTCTGTGGGATGTTCGTCGAAGCCTCCGAGGGCGCTTTGCATGCCACGGTGAGGGGCACCACGTACTACTTCTGCAGTGAGACCTGCCTCATGACGTTCACGGAGCCGGAGCGCCAGCTTCGGGTCCTCAAGCGGAGCATCGCTCTGGCAGTCATTCTTTCAATCCCGATAATAATCCTGTCCTACGTCCCACCGTTCCCGAGCCCGGGTCCAGTCGGCTGGGCGCTGCTGGCACTGGCCACCCCGGTCCAGTTCATTTCCGGATGGAGGTTCTACAGGGGGACTTATGACGCCATCAGGATGCGGACCTCGAACATGGACGTGCTCATAGCCGTGGGAACGTCTGCGGCATACGTCTACAGCGTAATCTACGTGCTCGTCCCGAGCGCCCTGCCGTATGGAGGGCTGTATTTCGACACGTCTGCCGTAATCATCGCCCTCATATTGGTCGGCAAGCTGCTGGAGGAATATGTCAGGGGCAAGGCGAGCGATTCGGTACGGAAGCTGCTGGCACTCCAGCCCCCGACCGCAAGAAGGCTCAGGGCAGACGGTTCGGAGGAAGAAATTCCACTGCAACAGGTGGCTGTTGATGACATCCTGTGGGTCAGGCCGGGAGAGAAGATACCAACAGACGGAACGGTCGTTGAAGGCCACTCGTCGGTTGACGAGAAGATGATTACGGGCGAGAGCATACCCGTTGAGAAAGAAGGCGGCAGCTCCGTCATTGGAGCGACCATCAACGGTACCGGCTCATTGAAGATTAGGGCAACCCGCGTGGGCTCTGACACGACCCTCTCCAAAATAGTCAAGGTAGTCGAAGAGGCCCAGGCGAGCAAGGGACCTATAGAGAGGCTCGCTAACAGGGTCGCCGCCTACTTCGTCCCCGTTGTCATAGCGATCGCCCTGGCCTCGTACGCGTTCTGGTCCCTCCTTGCTGGCCAGCCCTTCAGCTTCGGGTTCACCACGGCCGTATCCATCCTCATCATAGCATGCCCCTGCGCCCTCGGTCTTGCCACGCCTGCAGCCGTGGTTACCGGCGCGGGCAAGGGCGCCGAGAACGGGATACTGATCAAGGGTGGCGAATACCTCGAAAGGATGCAGAAGATAGACACAATCGTGTTCGACAAGACGGGAACCCTGACCAGGGGCAAGCCTTCGGTGACCGACGTGGTCCGGCTCTCCGGCTGGACGGAGAGGGAAATCGTCGAGATGGCAGCCATCGTCGAGAAACGGTCCGAGCATCCCCTGGCCACCGCCATACTCGAAAGGGCGAGGAGCGAGCTCGGCCGGCAAGGGATTCCCGACCCGGACTCATTCGAGTCGGTCACCGGCCAAGGGATCAGGGCCGCCTACGCAGGAAAGAGCCTGGTCTTCGGCAACGCCAAGATTCTTGGCTCGTACAAGATTGACCTTGGCGAGGATGCCAGACGAAAGCTGAGCGGCCTCAAGAGGGAGGGGAAGACGGTCATGGTCCTCGCAGTGGACGGGAAGGCGGCGGGTATCGTGGCGGCGGCGGATACAATGAAGGATCACGTCATGGACACGATCAATCAATTGAAGCGGATGAAGCTGGAGCCGGTCATGCTCACAGGAGACAATCCGGAGACGGCCGCGGCGATCGCGCGGGGGGCAGGAATAGAGAAGTACTTCGCAGAGGTCCTCCCGGCGGGCAAGGCGGACGTGGTGAAGAGGCTCCAGCAGGAGCACAAGGTGGTCGCCATGGTGGGAGATGGGATAAACGATGCGCCCGCGCTGGCGCAGGCAGACATCGGAATAGCGATGGGCTCGGGGTCGGACATCGCAGTCGAGACCGGGGGGCTGATATTGATGCGCGACGACGTCCGGGACGTGGTTGCAGGGATACAGCTTTCCAGGAAGACGATGGGGAAGGTGAAGCAGAATCTCGGTTGGGCGTTTGGATACAACATTGCCCTAATCCCGGTGGCGGCAGGGCTGCTTTACGTGGTGACTGGTGTCTTGCTCAACCCGATAATCGCAGCGGTGGCAATGGCTCTCTCTTCGGTCAGCGTGACCACGAACTCCCTGACGCTGAGAAGGTTCAAGCCGAAGCTTTGAATGGAGGTCCCGATCGATGGGAATCGCACGGAAGGCAGGGCGGCAGGAGATTTCTTTTACTATCCAGACCATCGAGTGCGTAGCCTGCACGCCAGTATTCAGCCGGAATCTCAGAAAGCTCCTCGGAGTCCTGGAAGTCAAGGAGCTTCCGATCACGAACAAGATAATCGTGGCCTATGACGGCGCCCTGCTGGACAGGGACGCCCTCGAAGCTGAAATACGAAGAATCTCCAAGGGCGCCGGGTTCGGAGACAAGATAATCGTCCATCGCTGAGCGAAGCGGTTCCTTCGACGGCCGATAAGCAGCCAATGGCGAGGCGCCTGCGGGAGCCGCGGTCAGCATTCTTTGGCCGCAGCACGCCCTTGTCCCATGCCAGCAACCGAATCTTCAGCGCCGGCGTGCAAGACCCCACACGGGATTGAATTTCCTCTTTCCACCGGGTTGGTTCATCCTAGCAGGAGTTTGCTTCTGTAAAGAGGCATCGTGAAATAGCCACGCTCCGTATATTACTGACGGTGATACGATGCAGAAAGACCCGGTATGCGGAATGATGGTGGACGAAAAGAAGGCGCAGTCCAAGTCGGAGCACGAAGGAAGGGCGTTCTACTTCTGCTCTGCCCACTGCAAGAGCACTTTCGACAAGGATCCGCACAAGTACGGCCACGGGAGCTGAGAGGAGACAGATATGGCCTCCAGAATTGAAAGTCACTTCCCGTCCTTAAATGCCGCCGGGAGTTCCACGGCCGATTCGGGTGGGATGTCCATCCGATCGGCAAACGACCTTCCGACCGCCCCGTTCGTCCTTTCGCTCATAGCCGGGCTCCTGATCCTTGCCGGCAGTGCCATGATGACGACTTTCCCGATCGGGACTCGGTACTATGGCATGATGGGTGGATATTATGGCATGATGCAGGGGTTCGGCGGATGGCTCTATGGTCACCCAGCGGTAGGACTGATTTCGGGGACCGTCATCTTGGTCGGCGCAACGATGATCTATACCAGACCGGGCAATGTCTCCACCTGGGGGCTGCTTGTGTTGATCTTCTCCATGATCAGCTTCCTCTGGATGGGGAGCTTCTTCCTCGGCGCCATCCTCGGCATCACAGGCGGGGTCCTTGCCCTCGCATGGCGTCCCCAAGCAAGGCAAGCGGGCCCGTGAAATTGGGGAATTGATCTGCGCCGCCAAAACCAGACGGTGTCCCTCAGCAGATCAGGTTCGCTAACGTAGTCCGATTAGTACATGTGTGCCATGGATGCATGCTGCGAAAGGACAAGCCGGCTCCTTTGTCAGGGTAGCCGGCCAATCCCTTGTGGCCCTGCAAAACTCGTCGAGAAGAGCGGTTTGGCTCGCTCGACCGTGATGCTCCACCTCAAGTACATCGAGGAAGGCTCCCCGCTGGCGAAAGAGGAGATACGCCAGGCAAGAGTTGGCAGGCCCGAAGGTTCTCTACGGACCTTCTCAAACGCTCCTTGGGCGTGTTCGGGCCAGATTCAAATCGCTGACCGCATTGTCGAGGGACGCCATCTTTGTTTTGAGCAGCGGGAAATTCAAGGCGAGGTCGGGTTCCGCACGAATAATTATGTGGACCGGTGGGGATTCGAACCCCAGACCTTCCGCGTGCAAGGCGGACGTTGCTACCACTGAACTACCGGCCCTCGCTTTACCAGCTCGGGCGAGGCTCTAAAAAGCCTTAACCGCAGGGCGCCGCCGGGAAGGTCCCGCCACGCGCTTCGGTTAAAATCTTATATCCTCGGCGCAGGCGCCAGGAAGTCGGGCCGGTAGCTCAGCATGGTTAGTGTTGCACAGACGGCCAGAGCGCGTGACTGATAATCACGAGGTCAGGAGTTCAAATCTCCCCCGGCCCACAGTGACCAGAACAATGTCCTCCAGGGGAGTCGTCCGCTAGGATTAATGCGATGGACGCCGTACGGTGCGCGGAGGCCCGACCGTGCTGATCATCATTCAGGCACCCGGATGGCTGGCTGCCAAACTGGAGACGGCGATAGCGAAGAGCTACCCGACGAAGACCGAGCACGTCGATGGCGGGGAATGCGCCATCCTGGCGCTGGAAGGGGGCAAGTCGTTCAGGGTCTGCAGCTTTGAAGCGGGGACGGGTCAGACGCCGGAAGGGCTTGAGGACATACTCACCCTCTTCTGGTACAAGCTGGAGCTGATGGGCCTGAAGAAGCGGTCACGGGGGCGGCGCGGCGCCGACTGACGCCCTCATTCCAGCACGTCGTTCCTCCGGAACTCTTCCAGCTCCGCCCTCGTGGGCAGGGCCGGCACCACCTCCCTCTTGGTCACTGTCAGGGCCCCGGCGTAGTTGGCGAAGGCCACCGCCTGTCTCAGGTCTTCCCCCTCCATCAGGGCCACGGCGAGCGCTCCGTTGAACGCGTCACCTGCCCCCGTCGGGTCCACCGCCCCAACCTTGGGGGCGGGGACGGCGCAGCTGTCCTCCTTCGTCGCGACAAAGGCGCCCTCCTCCCCCATGGTCACGACCAGGGCGCCCGCCCCCCTGTCGAGGACCCTCGCCGCCCGCGCCCGCAGGTCGTCCCCCTCCCCCATCATCGCCCGGAACTCCGTGAGGTTCGGGGTGAGCATGTCGAAGAGCGAGAGGTCCACCTTCGACAAGTCGGTCATCGGGGCCGGGTTCAGTATCACCTTCGTTCCGCTCTCCCTGGCCAGCGAAGCCGCCTTCACGGCCGTCCCAAGCGGGGTCTCCAGCTGGAGCAGCAGGACGCCCGCCTCGGCTATAACACCTCTCAAGCCCTCGACGTCCGCCTCAGTGATCAGCGAGTTGGCCCCGGGGTCCACCGCTATCACGTTGTTCCCGCCGCCGTCGACCAGTATGAACGCCAGCCCGGTGTGCACGCCTATCTTCTTCACGCGGCCGTGCTCCACCCCTTCGGCGCTCCACAGCTCCTCCGCCAGTTTGCCGTAGGGATCCGTCCCTATGCACCCGACGAACTCCACCCTCCCCCCGAGCCTCTTCGCGGCTATGGCCTGGTTCGACCCCTTCCCGCCCGGCCCTTCGGTGTACCCGCTCCCGAGCACCGTCTCCCCGAGGGCGGGGAGCTTATCCACCGACATCGTGAGCCCGACGTTGTAGCTTCCCAGGACGAGTATCTTGTTCTTCACTTGCCCAGCCGCACCTTGAGCTCCTCTATTATCGCCAAGCCCGCGCGGGTGCCCAGGTAGTCGGCCCCCGCCTCCACCAGGGTGAGGGAGGTCTCCAAGTTCCTTATCCCCCCCGATGCCTTGACGTGGACCTTCGGGCTTACGGTCCGGCGCAGCAGCGCTATGTCCTCCACCGTAGCCGGCCCTCCCCTCCCCCAGCCGCTGGAGTTCTTGACCGTGTCCACCCCCGCCCGCTCGCTCAGCCTGGCCGCCCTGACCTTCTCCTCGCTCGTCAGCACGGCGAACTCGAGTATCGCCCTGACCGGCCTCCCGTCGGCGGCCTTCACCACCCTCTCTATCTCGTCCTCGAACTTCGCGTCGAGGCGTGACTTCAGGAAGCCCATGTTGGGCATGAACTCGAACGAATCGGCGCCGCACCGGACCGCCTCCGCCACGTCCGTCACCTTAGACTCCGTGGTGGATCCACCCATGGGGAACCCGACGCCGACGGAGACGGGCGTCTTCTTCAGCAGCCTCTTGACGTCGCTCGCCCAGCATGCCTGCACCACCACCGCGCCGAAGTCGGCCGACTCCATGCAGAACCTCTCC
>JAKAPN010000055.1 GCA_021822995.1 archaeon | reverse complement strand
GTCTTCTCGATGTCCTTCTCGAAGTCCTCGAAGTACCTGTCGAGCTCGTCGAGCATGTCTCTCAGGTCTCTCCTTTTGTCGCCGCTGTTGTCATCGCTCATCTAATTCACTTTGCGTTAATTAAGTGCATGTTTATTAACTTACCCCTCGGAAACTGTCACGTGCCCGTCGACATCATGGAAGAGGTGCTCTCTTCTCGCGCGAGGCTCAGGATCATGGACGCGGTGTCGGTCAGGCCGAGGACCCTTGTCGAGCTGTCAGACGCGGCGGGGATCTCCGTCCAGGGGGTGCTGAGGCACCTCAAGAGGCTGGTGGAGATAGGCCTGGTCGAGGAGCTGCCCCTGTCGAGGGTGTCGCCCAGGGTCCGGAGGGTGTACGGCGCGGCGTCGGCGCGGGTCAGAGACTACTCCTCGGGCGGGTTCACGGTCGTTCGGTCGACCGAGGCGCTCCCCGGGAAGAGGGGGACGAAGGTCCGCGACCTCGAGGGCGCTGCAGGCGACCTGCTGATCATGCGGAGGAGGATAGGGGAGCACGCCAGGAAGCTCGGGAGGATGATCGACGAAGCCGCCGACGGCCAGGACGAGCTGGCTTCGGCTATCAGGTCGCTCGCGATGTCCCCGTTTGAAAAGCTGGTCCTGGAGGTAGCGCTTACCGAGGACACCCTGGATGACGGCGCGAGCGCGCTGTCGAAGTACTACGGGATAGAAGGGAGAATGTCTATAGAGAGCGTCTTGGCGAAGGTGAAGAGGATTGTCTGAGAGCAGGAAGCTCGTGATGGTGACGAACGACGACAGCGTCCAGAGCAACGGTATCATCGAGCTGGCGCGCGCGGCCTCGCGCCACGCCGAGACCATCATAGTGGCGCCGGAGCAGCCCCAGAGCGCGACTGCCCTGAGCCTGACGTTCCACAAGCCGCTCCGGGTTAACCGGGTGAGGCGCGACAACTTCGAGTGCTATGCGGTATCTGGCTCCCCCGGAGACTGCGTCATGGTGGGGGTGAACAAGGTGCTGCCGAGGAAGCCTGACCTGGTGGTCTCTGGAATAAACATAGGAGACAACGACACCTTCCAGGACATACTCGCGTCAGGGACCGTCGCGGCGGCGCTGGAGGCTGCGATCACCGGGATACCCGCCATAGCGTTCTCGATGGAAGTGAGCGGGGAGTCGCTGTTCGCCTTGGAATACGATCAGCCGAACTTCACCAATGCGGGGTTGATCGCAAGCGAGATCATCAAGGACGTGCTCGAGAACGGGATGCCCGAAGGGGCGGAGATCCTGAACGTGAACTTCCCGCTGAAGGTCCAGCCCTGGACTCCCATCAAGCTGACTGAAGTCGGCAGCAGGAAGTACACCGACAAGGTGATGGTGCGGAGGGACCCGAGAGGGAGGGCGTACTACTGGCTGTTCGGGGAGAGGCTGACCGAATTCCCTGAGCGGACGGACGCCGAAGCGGTGCTGGTGAAGAAGCACGTCTCCATCACGCCCTTGGTCCTCAGGATGTCCGGCCCCGTCTCCAGGGACCTTTCGCAGCTGAGGGACAGGGTCGAGCTCAGGCTCAGGAAGCCGCGCCACGCGCACAGGAGGCGCTGAGATGAAGTCGGTGAGGCCGCTCCGGTCGCCGCTCGGGGACGACTGGCAGTCGCTGGAAGCAGGGATGAAGGTAATCAGGCTCGACGCCCGGATAGGGGCGCTGGTCCCGCTGCTGGCGCTAACTTCGCTGTCGCGCAGCACCAGGGGGCTCTCCCTCTACCCCGGCAGGACGGGGCTGGGGCTCGGGGCGGCGTTGATGGCCGCGAGCGCTGCGATAGCGTATGCGCTGCTCTTCACCGGTCCGCTGGCGCCGTTGGTCTCTATCTGGATCCTTGGGACCGCGGGCTGCGCGATGGTGGTCTCGTCGCTCAGGCCGACAGCGTTCGTCAAGCCCATATGCGTCAGGTGCAGGCTCCTCCCTGTGATCAGGGAGCACGAGGCGATCCATCTGGCCGGGGTCTCCAGCGAAACGGCGGTGTGGGATTCCATGAGGGCCAGGCACAGCTCCGTGAGCCTCTCCCTCGAAGGCGACCCGTCCATCTGCTCGTTCTGCCCGATCCCGAAGAGACTCGCCGAGCACTAGGGGGCGTCGCAGATGGTACACCGAATCGCTGTAGTGGAGGAGGACCTATGCCAGAGCAAGAAGTGCGGGCTCGAATGCATCAAGGAGTGCCCGGTAAACATCAACGGGCAGGAGTGCATCACCCTCCCCGGCAGCAAGATAGCGCTCATATCAGAGGAGCTCTGCATAGGCTGCGGGATCTGCATCAAGGTCTGCCCCTTCGACGCCATAGACATACTCAACCTGAGCGAGGAGCTGAAGAGCGACAAGATCCACCAGTACGGGGTCAACTCGTTCCGCCTCTTCCGGATCCCGACCGTGAGGAAGGGGCAGGTGGTCGGCCTGGTGGGGAGGAACGGCATCGGCAAGTCGACGGCGCTGAAGATACTCGCCGGCCAGCTAGTCCCCAACCTCGGGGACTACGAAGGGACCGCGACCTGGGACAGGTTCATCCAGTACCTGAGCGGGCGCGAGATGAAAGAGCACTTCGAGCGGATCGCCGACGGCGAGCTGAGGGTCTCCCTGAAGCCCCAGGCAGTCTACAAGCTCCCCGAAGCCTGGACGAAGGAGACCAGGCTCCTCCTCCAGCAGATGGACGAACGGAAGAAGATGGACGAGGTGGTGGAGACGCTCAACCTGAAGGAGACGCTGGACAAGAAGCTCCCGGACCTCAGCGGCGGGGAGCTGCAGAGGGTGGCAGTCGCTGCCGCTTCGCTGAAGGACGCGGACCTCTACCTGTTCGACGAGCCGTCGTCCTACAACGACGTCTTCCAGAGGCTGGCTGTCTCGAAGCTGATACGCGGGATCGCGGAGTCGGGGAAGTCGGTGCTCGTGGTGGAGCACGACATCGCTTTCCTCGACTACGTCACGGACTACGTCCAGATAATCTACGGCGAGCCCGGAGCGTACGGCATAGTGTCGGGGCTCTACGCCTCGCGGACCGGGATCAACTCCCTTCTCGACGGCTACCTCCCGCAGGAGAACGTCAGGTTCAGGGACCACGCGGTGACGTTCGGGCAGAGGGCCGCCGGAGAGACGGTTGAGAGCGAGGAGGTGGTGGCGAAGTACACGGCCCTGGGGAAGTCGTACAAGGCGTTCAAGCTGGAAGCGGCGGCGGGAGAGATCAACGGCGGGACGATACTCGGCGTGGTGGGAGCGAACGCGCTCGGCAAGACGACGTTCCTGAAGATGCTGGCCGGGGTGGAGAAGCCCACCAGCGGGACGGTCCACGTCGACGCCAAGGTGGCCTACAAGCCGCAGTACCTGAGCTCGGAGTTCGACGGGACCGTGGACGAGTTTTTCATGACGACCCTGGGGTCGAAGTACACCGACCCCGTCCTCCAGGACAACCTCGTCGTCCCCCTGAGGCTGGAGAAGCTCCTGGCCAGGAGGATGGGAGAGCTGAGCGGAGGGGAGCTGCAGAAGGTGGCCATAGTCGCGACGATGGCGCAGGACACCGACGTCTACGCCCTGGACGAGCCGTCCGCCTTCCTGGACGTCGAGGACAGGTTCGTCGTGGCCAGGGCGATCAACCGGATGGTGAAGGCGCGGGGGAAGGCGGCCGTGGTGATCGACCACGACCTCCAGGTGGTGGACATCGTGTCGGACAGGCTCCTTGTCTTCTCCGGGGACCCCGGGGTCTCGGGGGAGGCGACCTCGCCGCTGACCAAGGAGGAGGGGATGAACGAGTTCCTCAGGCGCGTGGGGCTGACGTACAGGAGGGACGTCAACACAGGGAGGCCGCGCGTCAACAAGCCCGGGAGCAAGCTCGACAGGGACCAGAAGGACAGGGGGACGTACTACTACGTCTCGGCACAGAGGGAAGAAAGTGCCCCGGCTGATTAGAGAAGCGCTGGAAAGGGCAGGGGTAGCCGACCCGGGGAGGGCGTCCTCCGGGGTCGACGTGGTGGGGGACATCGCCATCGTCAGGCTCACCGGGTTCGCCCGGGGGGAGAAGCGGAAGATCGGGGAGTCCCTGCTCCGGGAGATGAAGAACGTCAAGGTGGTGCTTGAGCAGGAAGGCGGGATCGAAGGCGAATACAGGCTCCGCAAGCTGACCCGCATCGCGGGGGAGAAGAGGACGCTGACGCTGCACAGGGAGAACGGGTGCGCCTACAGGGTGGACGTCGCCAAGACGTACTTCTCCCCGAGGCTCTCGACCGAGCGGCTCAGGGTCGCGGAGGAGGCGAGCGCGAAGGAGCGCGTGCTGAACATGTTCGCGGGGGTAGGCCCCTTCTCCGTGCTGATAGCGAAGAGGGCCGGGGCGAGGGTCACCAGCTGCGAGGTAAACGCCTACGCCGCAGAGCTTCACGAGGAGAACGACCGGTTGAACAAGGTGTCTCACCTGGTGACGGTGCTGAACGGAGACGCGGCGGAGCTCCCGAAGTTGGTCAGCGGGAAGTTCGACCGGATACTCCTCCCGCACCCCTCGCAGGCCGACAGGTTCCTCCCCACTGCGCTCGCCATGGCGAAGAAGGGAGGGCGGCTGGTCTACTACAGGCACCTGCTCGGCGAGGACGAAGCCGAGGCCGCCAGCGCGCTCCGCGAAGAGCTGAAGGGGCTGCTCCCCCCGCGCTCGAGGAGCACGGTCAGGAGGGTGAGAGACGTCGGCCCGAGGTGGATCGAGATGGCCGCAGAGATCAGGCTCCCCGCCTAGAAGGGGAGGCTCTGGCTGTACCTGTACAGGTGCGCGATGACCCCGAAGGTCACCAGTATCGCCCCGGTGTCGAAGAGGGTCATGCTCTTCAGCCCCGAAGAGATCGCCTGGGCAGCGAGCCCGTTGATGGCGACCTGGGCGAGTATGAGCAGGACGAAGAGTATGTACACCCACTTTCTCGTGAGCATGGGCCCCATGGGAGAGGCGGCCCTCCTGACCCGCTCCTTGGACTTCAAGTAGCGGAGGAACGCGTACGTGCCGACGAAGCTGAACGCCGTTATCGCGAGCATCGACGAGAAGTAGTCGGCGGGGTTGACGTAGAGCCTCTGCAGCGTGGTCAGGCTCGTGTCAGGGTTCACGTAGAACCCCCACGCGGTGGTGACGAGCACCTGGGCGATGGTCGTGATACCGAGCGCGGTGAAGAAAGGCCTGTCCTTCCAGTTGAGCTTCTTGGAGGTGTCCACGAATGGGACCACTATGGCCATGAGGAAGAAGAGGGCAGGGATCAATCCCCCCATTACGAACTTGTCGAAGAAGGTCCTCAGCAGGGCGTAGATGCCGACGAGGTACCACTCTGGGATGGTGAGCTGCGGGTTGCTGGGGCTGTACGGCACGTTCAGGGCGACCGGGAAGATGGCGGCCACGAGCAGGAGCCCCCCGACCACTGTCGAGATCACCGGGAGGTCGAAGACCAGGTACCTGGGGAAGTGTATGAACACCAGTATCAGCATGATCATCGGCAGCACGAAGACGTGGTACGCGTAGAGCCTGAGCACGAAGTCGGTGAAGCCTGACCCGAAGACCGCGAGCCGGAGCGGCCCGCCTATGACCGGGGAGGCGTTGGCGAGGGACGCGCCTATCTCGATTGCGAGGCCGGCCCTCTGGTTGAACAGGAGGTCGTAGCCGCTGAACGCTTCCAGCCCAGTGATGATCCCAAGGATGACCCCGGTCACCCAGAGGATCTCGTTCTTGATCTTGAACCTGCCGCTGAAGTACTGGTAGTACAGGTGCAGGATGGCCAGCAGGACCATCGCGTTGGACGCCGTGTAGTGGATGTTCCTGAGCATGTACCCGAACGGGACTGAGTTGTTGATGTTCGCGACGCTGTTGAAGGCGCAGGTGAGGCTTCCGCAGCCGTTGAGGGTCGGCTGGTAGTAGATCATGAGGAAACCTCCGGTGACGCCGAGGACGAGGAACGTGATCCCCGTCAGGACCCCCAGGTAACCCAGGGGACTGACGAACCGGCGCGGGTAAGTGTACTGAATCCCCATCCAGACGGTCCTTTCGAGCCCGTCGTAGATCCAGTGGTACAGCCTGGACAGGACGTTCTTCCGTTCCGGAGCCTGCGTCAACTTACAGGCACGCTCTCCTCAGCGGTTTTCAACGGCTGCACGGCAGCGGGCCAGATGAAGTTCTGATAGCTCGTGTAGTCCCGACCGTAGCCTATGGTCCCGTCCCCCTCTATAGGGTCGACCGAAGCGATGTTGGCTACGCCGTTCGACACGGTCGTCTTCGCCGGGTCGGCGTTGGGGTAGAAGATCCAGAGGTCCCCGTTTGCGTCCGCCTGGAGGGTGAGCATCGGGATCGCGTTCTGGGGGAAAGCCTGCAGCGAAGCCGGACCGGCGACCGCCTTCCCTCCGTCGACGAGCTTCCCGGTCGAGTCCTTCTGCGGGAGCTGGTAGATGCTCCCGTGGCAGGGGCACTCGTACTGCATGTGGCCTGGGGCCGGGTTATAGTTCGGGCTGCACCAAAGGTGGACGCAGACCTTGCTGTAGGCCACGAAGTCCGTCGCCTTCTTGCTGTCGCCGCCGAGGAAAGTCGGGAGCCTGATCAGCTCGAACTTCTGGAAGGTGTCCGGGTTGTTGGCGTCCACTGCCGGGTCCCCGGAGGTGGGATAGGTGACCACCCAGTGGTCGTTCGGCGGGAAGGTGGTGAGGTCGTTGACGTTTACCACCTTGCCGGCGGCGGCGCCGTACTTGCTCGGGATCGCGTCGACCACGACCTTCTGGGCGAGGGTCCGCTGAGCCGAGCCGGTCTTGATCGACGAAGACAGGAACGACCCCCATGGTACGAAGGGGATTATCGAAAGGACGGCGCCAGCGAGGAACGCGAGCTTCACGAAGGTCCTCCTCCCTGTGCTCTGCACTACCGGCTTGGAAGGGGGGGCCGGCGGGAGGACGGCTGCCCTCGGGGGAGGGGTCGCTGGCCTGGGAGCGGGCGGCAGCGGCGCGGCGGCCGGAGCGGCTGGCCGAGCGGCGGGGGCTGGAGCAGGAGCTGTTGGGCGCACAGCGGGGGCAGCTGGCGGCGGGTTTGCCGCAGGTTTCTTTTCCTCCGCTGGAGGAGCCTGTTTGGAGG
>JAKAPN010000054.1 GCA_021822995.1 archaeon | reverse complement strand
GTGCTTTCGGGGTCCTCGAGCTCCTCGGCCTCGACAAGGTCTGGGACCACGAGGCTTCGAAGCTGAGCGGGGGCCAGATGAAGCTCCTGGAGCTGGCAAGGACCCTCATGAGCGGAGGGAGGCTGATATTGTTGGACGAGCCCATCTCCGGTGTCAACCCGACGCTCGCTCACGAGATCTTCGGCAGGATACTGAAGCTGAGGGACGAGCTCGGGGTCACCTTCCTCATCGTGGAGCACAGACTAGAGATCGCGCTCGGCTACGTCGACACGGTCACGGCCATGGCTTTCGGGAAGGTGGTCGCAGCCGGCAAGCCCGACCAGGTGATGTCCGACGCCAAGGTCATCGAGGCCTACCTGGGGGCGTAGCGGTGCTTCAAGTCAAAGACGTGTCCGCAGGATACGGGAAGCTGCAGATACTCACTGACGTCTCCCTCGAAGCCGTCCCAGGCGAGCTCACAATCATCGTGGGGCCCAACGGCTCGGGCAAGAGCACGTTGCTGAAAACGATCGCCGGGCTTGCGAACATCTACAAAGGGACGGTCACCATGGACGACAGCCGGCTGAGCGGACACCCGGCGCACGTGATCGCAAGGTCCGGGCTGGCCTACCTTCCTCAGACGGAGAGCGTTTTCACTCAGTTGACAGTGTCCGAGAACTTCAAGATGGCTGCCTACATGGTCTCCCGGAGCGAATTCGAGACCAGGTTGAAGGACTCCCTCGACGTCTTCCCACAGCTGAAGTCTTACCTCGGGTCAAGGGTGGTGAACCTCAGCGGAGGGGAGAGGCAGATGGTGGCCATGGCCATGGCGCTCCTGCGGAAGCCGAAGGTCATCATGTTCGACGAGCCCACCGCCAACCTCTCCCCGAAGTACGCCACAGAGGTGCTCAAGACCATCAGGTCCCTCGGAAAGGACAGAGGGATGACCATCGTGCTCGTCGAGCAGAACGCGAAACGCGCCCTCGAGATCGGTGACAGGGCGTACCTTCTGGTCGGGGGACGGAACGCCTTCATCGGGTCCGCTAACGAGCTGCTGTCCCACCAGGAACTGGCGAAGCTCTACCTCGGCATGAAAATGGCCGGGGCATAGGCCTCATCACCCTTCAACGAATAAATAAGAACCGCGCCCGAGTCAAAACGGAGATTGCGATTGAGCGCAATTGCGGCGGGGTGCGTCTAGCTGCCCATCGAAGACCTGATGTGGGTGGAGAAGTACAGGCCCTTGGACCTCGACGACGTCGCAGGCCAGGACACGATCAAGCAGAGGCTCCGCGCCCTTCTGCAGAAGAAGGCGCAGCTCCCGCACCTCCTCTTCGCAGGGCCTCCTGGCTCTGGGAAGACCACAACGGCGGTCCTGGTGGCCAAAGCCATACTTGGGGACCAGTGGAAGGACTACACCCTGTCGCTCAACGCGTCGGATGAGAGGGGGATCGACGTGGTCCGTGAGAGGGTCAAGACCTTCGCAAGATACTCCGACAGGAGGGAAGGAATCCCGTTCAGGCTGGTGATCCTCGACGAATCGGACGAGATGACGGGCGACGGACAGACAGCGCTGCGCAGGATAATGGAAGAGAACTCCGAGCACACCAGGTTCATCCTGGTCTGCAACTACTCCTCAGGAATAATCGAGCCTCTGCAGAGCAGGTGCGCAATATTCAGGTTCCAGAGGCTAGACGAAGCCTCGGTGACCGAGCACCTGAAAGCCATCGCGAAGAAGGAAAAACTGAAGCCGGCAGGAGACTCCGTCTTTGCAGAGATATACGAAGCCACCCAGGGCGACCTGCGACAGGCGATCAACCTCCTCCAGGCGGCCTCGGCATCCGGGGAGCTTACCTCAGACTCTGTGAAGTCGGTCTCAGGCGCCGCGGTCAAGTCGCGGGTCTCTGATGTGATAGCGGACGCCATCGGCGGCAACTTCGAGTCCGCTCGGACGAGGATGATAGAGCTGACAAGGGTGTATGGGATCCCAGAAAGAGACTTCCTGAAGTATGCCAACGAAGCCCTCGGTTCGCTCAAAGTCCCGGACATGGCCAAGGCGATCTCCATCTTGGCCGAGTACGACTATCGCCTGGTCCAGGGGGCCCAGCCCGAACTGCAGCTCACTGCCATGCTGGCCCAGCTTTCGGAGCTGAAGGGCGAAGGGGACTAGCTTGGACCTGGCGGTGCCGAGGGGGGTCGACGACATCGACCCGGAAAGGTTCGCCAGGGAAGCCAGAGTGACCTCGGCGTTCGAAGCCGTAGCCAAGCTGTACAACTTTCAGCTGATGGAACCTGCGTCGCTTGAGCATCTGAGCACCCTCAGGGCGAAGAGCGGAGACGCGGTTGACCAGGAGATCTACAACTTCAAGGACAAGGGGGGGCGCGACATCGGCCTCCGCTTCGACATGACCGTAGGGATAACCCGCTACGTCTGTTCTCGCAAGGACCTGAAGCTCCCGGCAAAACTGGCCGCTTCGGGGGGGATCTGGAGGTACGACGAGCCCCAGTACGGCAGGTACCGGTGGTCGCACCAGTGGGACCTTGAGATATTCGGTCCCCCTTCGGTGGATGCGGACGCCGAAATCATCGACGCCAGCGCCGCGGTTCTGAAGCGCGTGGGCCTGGCCGACGCCACCATCAAGGTAGGGGACAGGAAGCTGGTGGAAGAGTACATCCGGAAGAGCCTGGGCATCTCAGAAGAGCCGCGCGTGATCGAGCTCATGCGCGCCCTCGACAAGGTCGAGAAGAAGTCAGCAGCCGAACTCGTGAAGGAGTACGCCGCGAAGGGATTCAGCGAGGCGCAGGTGGGGGGGCTGCTCGAGTTCGGGAAGCTCAGAGGGACGCCGGATGCGGTGCTCTCGAAAGTCGCGGCGCTCCGACTCGAGTCGGCTTCAGAACTGACCGCGCTGGCTGACCTGCTCGACAGCAGGAATCTCAGGAACGTGGAATACAACATGAGCGTGGTCAGGGGGATAGACTACTACACCGGCATCGTGTTCGAGGCCTCGGACAACAGGAACCCGAGGTTGGGCTCGCTTTTCGGCGGGGGACGTTACGACGCACTCCCAAGGATCTTCGGACGCCCTGAGCTCTCAGCTACAGGCGCCGCGGGAGGGATCGAGAGGATGGCGTTGTCAATCGGCCCTGATGACGGGGCGCTGAAGAAGCTGGTCTACGTGGCGATTCCGGGCCCGGCCACGCTCAAGGACGCTTTGAAGGTCGCCGCGGCCCTGCGCGACAGAGGGGTGCCCTGCGAAGTGCCGCTGCAACCGAGGCCCCTTTCGAAGCAGCTCGAGGACGCGAGCCGGATGGGCGCGGCTTGGGCCGTGATCGTGGGGGAGCGCGAGGTGAAGGCGAAGGGAGTGACTCTCAGGGACATGGGGAGCAGGAATGAGGAGCTCGTCTCACTCGATGAAGCGATGAGGCGCATCGGCGTCGCGTGACGCATCTGGCAAAATCTTTAATCCAAGCCATAATGTCACATCAAACACAGCATGGAAAGAGCGATAGTTCTGGTGAACCTGAGCCCAGGCACGGAGGAGCAGAGCATCTCCGCTCTGAAGGGGATGGCCGGGATCACCTCGGTCTATCAACTATACGGGCTCTATGACCTGCTCGTGATGGTCGAAGGCGCGGACGACCAGACTGTGAAGACGATAATCGCCGACCACCTCCGGTCCAAGCCCGGCGTCGTGTCGACGATAACGATGAAGGTCCTCACATAGGCGGCAACGTTTTAACCAGACCTGGGCGGCCAGAATTCGTTGCCGCCGAAGATCATGGTGACGGGGGCAGCTGGTCAGATCGGCTCTGAGCTCGTGACTGCTTTGCGGAAGAAGTACGGAGACAGAAACATCTTGGCCACGGACAAGGCGGTAACCAGGTCGCAAGTGTCGGCCGGCGTCCTCGAGCAGCTCGACGTAATGCACCTCTCATCAGTTGAGAGGGCCATCCGGACGCACGAGATCGACACTGTATACCATCTGGCAGCCGTCCTCTCCGCCGCGGGGGAGGCCAACCCGGACCTGGCCTGGGACGTCAACATGGACGGACTCAAGAACATCTTAGACGCGTCGGCAAGGCATGGGGTCAGGAGGATATTCTGGCCCAGTTCCATAGGTGTCTTCGGGCCGGACGCGCCGAAGACGCGCGCACCTCAGGACGCCGCGCTCAACCCTACCACCATGTACGGAGTTACCAAGGTCGCGGGAGAGCTCCTGTGCGCTTACTACTCGGGCAGGCACGGCCTAGACGTCAGGAGCGTCCGCTTTCCAGGGCTCATCAGCAGCGAGGCCAAGCCCGGTGGGGGCACCACCGATTACGCCGTCGAGATATTCTATTCGGCCCTCCAGACGGGGCGCTACACCTGCTTCCTGACAGAAGGCACCGTACTCCCAATGATGTACATGCCCGACGCACTCAGGGCGGCGATTTCACTGATGGAAGCCGACCCTGCCAAGGTCAGGCTCCACACCGGCTACAACATAGCGGCCATGAGCTTCTCCGCGGGAGAGCTCGCTTCCGAGATAAAGAAGCACGTCCCCGACTTCAGCGTGACCTATGCCCCCGACTCCCGTCAGGCCATCGCCGACTCCTGGCCCAAGTCGATCGACGATTCCGCAGCTCGCAGGGACTGGGGATGGAAGGAAAGCTACGACCTGCCCGCCATGGCGGCTGACATGCTTTCAAAGCTCGGCGAGAAGTTGGGTCTGAAACAAAAGACGTTTAACGCCTCGGGCGGTCCCGGTCGAAGAAAGCGTTGAGGGATCCCACCGCGTTCTTGGGCGAAGAGTATCGAGACCTCGTGCGCCAAGACCTCGACTGGAGGCTGAGGGTGCTCGGGGGGCCGAGCACGCCATGGTGCGTGGTGGACGGCAAGAAGGTGCTCATGTTCTGCTCAAACAACTATCTGGGGTTGAGCGGCCACCCCAGGCTCAAGGCCGCGGCGCTGGAGGCGGTCAAGACACACGGCGTAGGCTCGGGGTCGGTGAGGCCCATAGCGGGCAACATGGATCTGCATGTCGAGCTTGAGGCGCGGCTCGCGAAGTTCAAGGGAGCTGACGCCTCCCTTGTCTACCAGACAGGCTTCGCTGCAAACTCAGGTCTCATCCCCCAGCTAGCCGGCAAGGGAGACCTCATAGTCAGCGACGAGCTGAACCACGGCAGCATCATCGACGGGGTGCGACTGTCTCAGGCGGAAAGGAGGGTCTACAAGCACGGGGACGCCGAGGATCTCTCGAGGGTCCTCGATGAGGCGGAGAGGGAGTCGCCGCAGTTCAGGCGCATCTTGATCATCACCGACGGGGTCTTCTCCATGGATGGAGACATCGCCCCCCTAGACAGGGTCGCGGCGCTCGGGTCAGAGCACGGCGCCATGGTCTACGTAGACGACGCCCACGGCGAGGGAGTGCTCGGAGAAGGGGGGCGGGGCATAGTCTCTCACTTCAAACTCACCAGGGACAAGGTCCAGGTCGAGATGGGGACCTTCTCGAAGGCGTTCGGGGTGGTCGGAGGGCACATCTCAGGCTCCCGAGACCTCGTCAACTTCGCCTACAACAAGTCGAGGACCTGGCTCCTGAGCGGCTCTCACCCTCCGGCCGTCGCGGCGGCGTGCATCGCAGCTATCGACGTGCTCGAAAGCGAGCCGGAGCACGTCAAGCGTTTATGGGAGAATACGAGGTACTTCAAGAAGGCCATGGCAGACCTCGGCTTCGACATCGGGAAGAGCGAGACCCCCATCACCCCCGTCATGGTAGGTGAGAGCTCGAAGGCGAAGAAGCTCAGCTCCAAGCTGTTCGAAGCGGGCGTCTTCGCGCTCCCCATCGTATATCCCATGGTCGCACAGGGGAAGGCGAGGATACGGACCATCATGAACGCGGCCCTCTCAAAAGAAGACCTCGATTTCGCCATCTCTGCCTTCGAGGTTGCAGGCAGGGAGCTGGATGTCATCTCAAAAATCGCGCCATGACCCGAAGATGGGCCAAAACGCACCAGGGGCGCGCGGCCGACTGACCTTCAAGTACCTGCCTGACGTGGCACTGGCAGACATCGCCTTCGAAGCCGAGTCCGACTCTCCCGGGGGGCTCTTCGAGGCCTGCGCCCTGGCACTGACCGACATCATGGTGGACCCCGCGACCCTCAAGGACTCCAAGGTCAGGGAGTTCTCCCTCGAGTCCGGTGACCTCGACCGTCTTCTCTACGACTTCCTCACAGAGCTCATAATCGCGAAGGACGTGGACTCCCTGCTGTTCAGGGAGTTCGCCGTGAGCCTCGACCACGAGGGACGGACCCTGCGCGCCGTCGCCAGGGGGGAACCGATTGACAGGGACCGACATGCCCTCAGGAACGACGTGAAGGCCGTGACCATGCACATGTTCGGGGTGAAGCGCGATGGAGCGCGGTGGACGGCCACCGTTGTACTGGACATCTAGCGTCCAACCTCGAAACCCTTTAAGAGGCGAGGCGGAGCTAGCAGAATTCAGGGGTTCTGCGTGGCACAGGCTGGTATTTTCAGGCAGGTCTCCGAGGTCTCTTGGGAGATCCCGGTGACGTACAAGGCAGGGATGCGCGTCCCGGCCAAGATCTACGCCACCCGCAAGCTGCTGGATGGGATGGATTCCGGAGTCATAGAGCAGGTGACCAACGTCGCTTCCCTCCCCGGCATCGTGAAGTCGGCCTACGCCATGGCGGACGCCCACTGGGGATACGGCTTCCCAATAGGCGGGGTTGCGGCATTCGACGTCGAGAAGGGAGTAATCTCACCGGGCGGTATAGGGTTCGACATAAACTGCGGCATGAGGCTGATCAGGACGAATCTGCGCTACGCAGAAGTGAAACCCAAGATCAAGGAGCTGGTCGATCTGATCTTCAGGCTTGTGCCGGCCGGGGTCGGGGTGAAGGGGTTCCTGAGGGTGACCGACTCTCAGTTCGACGAGATAATGAAGTACGGCGTGAAGTGGTGCGCGGAGAACGGCCAGGCCTGGGAGGACGACCCTTCGCACGTCGAAGAGGGGGGATACATCAAGGGGGCTGACCCCACAAAGGTAAGCCGTCAAGCCCGTAGCAGGGGGATAGAGCAGCTCGGCACGCTGGGTTCCGGAAACCATTACCTCGAGATTCAAGTCGTAGACCCCGCGCGTCACTTTGACCAGAAGCTCGCAAAGC
>JAKAPN010000053.1 GCA_021822995.1 archaeon | reverse complement strand
CCGATCTAATGTAGCTCGCCACTTCCCCAAGCGAAGTCGGTATACCACTTCCAACGTTTATTTCGCCGACGAAGTCAGACTCGAGCATCTTGACATAGGCATCTATGACGTCTGTGATATAGACGAAGTCCTTCCTAACTGATTTCCCTCTGAGGACTATCTTACCCGTCCGCAACGCCTCATCAATCTTTGCTGGAATGAAATAGTCTGTTGTCTGTCTAGGTCCATAGCTGTTGAAGAGCCTGATAGTCGTGTATGGAAGGCTGTAGTTCTCGTAGAACAGCCTGACAAGGTACTCATCGATGATCTTGGTCGCTGTGTAGACATCATCTTGAAGCCAAACAGGTTGGATTTCGGGCGTAGGCATGTACCTGGGCGAAATGCCGTAGACATGGGCGGAACTGGTCAGTAGAAACCGTTTGACATCTCGAGACTTTGCGAACCGCAAGACATTGTGGGTTCCGAGAACGTTTACGTCGTAGGCGAGCTTTGGCTGTGCATGGCAGAGTCCGGGGGCAGCTATAGCTGCCAGGTGATGGATGTAATCTGGATGAACATCGACACGGTTCAGTTCCTCGTAATTGGTGATGTCGACTTCAACCACTCTAATCTTGTTTTCGACTCCACGTAGGGTGCCCTTCGTGAATGCTCCCTTCAAGTCGAGCGCGGTGACATCATATCCATCTGACAAGAGCCTGGGGACAAGATAAGAACCCATGAAGCCGGCCGCCCCGGTTATCAAAATCGAACCTGGGTTCGGGCCCCTCAAACCTCTCATTAGCACATCCCCATGTAACTATTCCGGTTATGAGTATGGCTGCTGCGGGTTCCATGGGATTCTACTTTCACAGCAATCTATCCTAAAGCGCAGCAAGGCCACAACAAGTCCCTCATAAAACGGTTGTTTTTTCGTTGACACCAGGTGTCAAAATTGGTAATATTGACGTGTCGGGTCAGCTTCTGTGAGTCGGTACCTACGTTTTTGGCCTGTCAGCGAGCTCGTCCTTTGCGAGAGCCGTTGTCGAGTACATCCAATGTAGTTCGAGAATGTTCCAGTTCTCGGAGCGGGTCAAAACATTCTATCCAATTCCGCCCGGTAATTCTGAGTTCAGGCATGAGATGCCAGGTCTTATAAAGGGAGCACTGCCCTACGTTCGTCCGTATTGAACGGGTTACCGACTAAGCTACTCGACGTGGGAGTCTCACTGTCAGCCTCCGCCGACCAACAAACGGAAGATGGGATGAATCTAACTCTATGAGGAGAATACTCGTGATGACGTCTTTGTGACGGACAATAGAGTTCTCGGCGATGTCTATGCGAGAAACTGAAATAGAAAGTCGATTGGGTTCTCGAAATCTTTGCCGCACCGGCTGTCATACGACAGAAGTCTCGGATCCGAATTCAAGTGGGGTTTTATCACTCTGATTCAGAACGCCGATGCCTTGAAAGGGGCGGGGAGCTGAGGGGGTCTCGATTGCTTACAAGAGTATCGGATTTGGTCCAACGTATAAGGGCAATTGCTCTGGTACAGGGGACCCGGGTGGTGATTCAGAAGGTGGTCGTTAGCTCACTGGCGATGGTAGGCGTGGAGTCGGGGAATGACATTGTGCCCTATTTGCGCCAGGAGGCAAACAAGGGTTATCGAACCTACATTGACGTGGGTGCGTTCATAGGAGATACCCTCATTCCAATTTCCCGATTATTCAATAAGTGCATCGCAGTCGAACCAGACCCTCGGAATATACCAATACTACAGAAAAAGTTAAAGTCGATGATGAATTGTGCTGCCGTGGGTTTCGCCCTATCTGAATTGGATGGACTTGCAGCCATCTATTCGGCCGAAAGGGCTGACCAGACCAGCTTGTATGGTCAAGAGGGACTGCTCAAGGGAGTCCAGGTAAGATGCACTACGCTCGATGCAGTAGCTAGCGAATTCAATATCGAGTATCCATGTTTGATAAAGATGGATGTTCAGGGGAATGAGATAGATGTCCTTAAAGGCGGCAGAGGAACCATCAGGAACTCTTGCGTAATCTTCTCTGAGTTTTGGCCCGCAGGTATACGTCGCTCAGGGCATGACCCCCTTGAACTCCTAAGACTAGTGACAGCAGAGGGTTTCCGAGCATTCAGTTTGCGAGGGAAAGAACTCAGTGCTGAGAAGTTGCGAAGGTTCTGCCTCGCGGGTGAAAGGAACCCTCGGATTGCCACAGATTTGATGTTCGCTAGGCCCAGATAGCTTCGGTGACATGTCATTCGCCAAGGGAAACAGAACTGTGGCTGAAGTCAGCGGTGGGTCGCCCAAGGAGAGCGGGGCCCACAACTCTTCATCCCATGAACCTAGAATAACAAGTGTGGCTCATCTTCTGAGCTTCCAAACATTGAGGTAAGGATTCTCACCATCCTCGAAACGTGGAGTTACAAATCCGTTAGAAATGCAAAAAATGGCCGGTTTGCGGGCGAGCTGGCGATCTCGGGCTGAATTGTCCTCAGCTGTGGTATTATTAGTGCTTCCTACTCCGACCAGTATGACCTCGTCCTGATCAGATGGACGAGTGGATTGAACTCAGCGTCAGGACTAGGAGTCCCAGCAAGCTTGGCGCAAAGAAAGGCAAGCAAATCTGGAACCTATTGGGGGAGTCTCACTAACGCCATCAGCAACAAGGGAACGACCTTCGCTGGTTGGGGTAGCAAATTTATCTCTGGTTCTAATTTTCCTTCGCTCATTGCGGAGAGTTTCCCTCCATCCTCGTCAGGGTGTTTATTGTGTTCTTGTTCGCCTGCGTACATCGGATGTCTGGCGAATGGGTCTTAGCCACGATTCCACCTTCAGCTGCGTCCGTGCAACGAACTCGACCTTTCTTGGCATAATTAATGCTTGACTTGGATTACGAAACATGTCTGACGTGTCACAAGCAGACTCATGATGCAGTCTCCAACCTTGCACGAAGAGCATCTCTCTTGGGCGGGCACAAACTGGCATCACGCCTAATGAGTTCTATGGAACTGAACGCATTGTTTGATGAGGTTTTCTTAGATGGAGCAAAGTGAATGCGCAGACAAGCGCCACACTAGGGGCCAGAATCATCAAATGCGTACCTCTCAGTAGGATAAGTTGAAGAGGCAAGAGAAGCGCGTATCTCAGTGCAAGAGATGAAGGTGTCAACGGTAGTTCCCGTCCCATTTTGGATGAAGCGTAGTTGAGCAGGGAGTGGGCTAGTGCTGGTAACATTACCAGCAACGCCAATCCAGATGCCTCTGGAACGATTATGAATGAGACAAAAGTGTATCTTAGAACTCGTAAACTCATGAAGGTGTAGAACCTACTCTCCAGATTTCTGAAGGTAACGAGATCATGTAGCAGCATTATCCCGACTAGAGTGATTGAAAGGAGCAGAAGTCTCGCAAGTGGAATCTGAAAAGCAACAACTAGTACGCCTAGCGAGAGGAAAGACCATAGGGCTCTGGTTGAGACAAACACGGCGCCCCGTCCGTGATTCGAGGTTCGGATAGTTGGCTTTCCCTCGAAGTGTATGGTAAAGGTGTCGTTGATGAAATAACCTATCTCATAGATCGAGTAGAAAAGTAGGTAGGCCAAGCCGACAGATGCAACGACTTGAGCAACATCCTCGATGCTAAGTGAGACGCCAAAGACTGTGAGGTAGACAAGATACAGGATTGTGAAATGTTCTGTCGCTAACAATCCAAGCAGTGTATCTTTGTTCCGGATTCGAGTGTTGAAAGTGTAACAGAATGGGACATATCTGAGAAGGTATTCTCTCAACTGGACTTGCCACTCACGACCTTGACGTTGTAACCTCTTCGAATCCAAGGGATTCTACTGTTTATGACCAACAGACGGAACGGAAACGATTCGACAAGGTCCTCTGGCGAATCTGACACCGCCATCTTGTAGGCCAGGTTGCGTTCGGCAGCCAGTAAATACATGGCATCTTTCTTATTCAACTCTGCAAAGGTTCCGTCAGCCTTGGAGCTATCATCGTGATTCAGTCTCGACGACATGACCTTTACTGCCAAGCAACTACCGAGAGCCTCGAGTGGCACTAATGTTCTACTTAGGATGTAGACATCGGACTCGGCTCTGGCCCTCGTCAACATTTCATGTAGAGGGCTTCTATCGGAAGTTTCGATTGTATGGCAAAGTCCCTTACAGAAGACACGGCCGAGTCTCTCAATCTCGCCATAGCTCGTGCCTTTCAGGAAACGCGCAGATGTCTCTTTGCGCAAGTCTCTTGATGCTAAACCAATTCTGTTTATTGTGTGGCAAAGCGCGGAGATGGGTGAACTGAGTAGCTCGTAGGCGAGAAAACGCCGCTTCGATTTTCTCGCCAACACGAATGATATGAAGTGGTAAGTCGTGTTGAAATCGACAAGTGTACCATCTAGGTCAAAAACGCAGAATCCTCTCATCGGTTTGATCCTCACTTGCGCGAAGTCGTTCGCCAGTGTTATTCCTCCATTGCCGGTTGGGCGTCGCTTTTGGCTCTTTTGCTCGTCTCAGCGATGCCATTTGTTTCGCGAGTCATTTTTCTTGGACTGGGAAGTTGGATTACCCTCTATTTTTGGATACAATCAGGAGCGAATAATTCGGCCCTTTCGACTAACCGAATTCGTCTTGTTCTATTCGCAAATCACTTCAAAGATTCCTTGAGTGCCTGATTAACAACATGGGATCTTGCAGTGGGTGCTGTGCCGACACTCGGGTTTAGTGCACCGCCACCCCTTGACCCGGATACTCCTTCCTCGAAGTAAGGCACGTATGGTCCGTTGACCCTGTCGTGTTGTGCCTTCGCCACGGAGTTTGACCTGTTCGACGTCCGCTGGAATCCCCAACGCTTCGCGGACGTCAGTCGCTGGACTCGCATGATTCATATCAAGGTTTACATGAGCAATCTCCCACCGGGCTTCAAACTGGTGTACGTCAGGCCCCTCTGCCTGACCAAGAAGGAGAAACTATGGCCCGATAGTCGCCGGCTCAGGCGACACTTCCTGCCTGGGCAGGAAGGGCACGCCGGGTGAGTGGGTCCACGCCATCGAGAATCCCTCCATCCCTTATAGCAGGGACCGGTTCGAGGCACCACGATTGGAGCAGCAGAACGCGGCTCATGCACCTCCGGAAGCCGACAGAAGCCGCAGCATTGTCCGTGGCCTCGGCTCGCTCACCATACAGAACGCGCTCAGCGCCGTCCTCGGGTTCGTCCAGTTCACGGTCCTGGTGAGGTTCCTCTCTCAGCCTGTCTACGGAGCCTACGCTTCCGTCCAGGTCTCGGTGAGCATCGCCAGCGTCATCGCGGGGGCGGGACTCGGCTCTGCGGTAGTGAAGTTTCTCGCGCCGTCATCCACGCCTACGGGCACAGGGTGGGGCCCTGCGAAGGCGGCAACCTATCTCACCATGGCGTTCACCGGTGCAACTTCGCTTGCCTTTGTGGTCGCGGGGCCTTACCTCTCGGACTACTTCCTGAAAACATCCGCTGACGCCTGGGTCTTCTACCTGGGGGCCGTTTGGGTCTTCACCGCAGCCATCGACAACCCGATCCTGTCCATGCTCCAGGCGATGCGGAAGTACCAGCGGTACTCTGTGATACTCATCGTCTCGAGACTCGTCGCGGTCTCGGTCTCGGTGATGGGGGTGGTTCTGTACCAGAGCCTTGCCGTGGCCTTGGTCTCCAACGCCCTCTATGCCGCCTTGGCGACGGCCGCCGTGCTCCCCTATGTGATAGGGCCCCTCCGCGAAGCCTCCGCGAAGGGGAACTACATGGCGGTCATGCGCTACGGCTTCCCCCTGGGGCTGGCGGGGATCGTCTCGGTCGTCGCTGCCAACGCCGACATAGTGGTCGTGGGCGGCTACTTGAGCCCCAGCGACCTTGCGGTCTACAACGCCACGGTCACCATCTCGAGCGTCCTGTCGTCCTTCTTTGTCGCCCCCCTTGTCACCGCCCTCTTCGCAGAGACTTCCTTCAGCGCAGAGAGGAGCGCAGAGGTCGCGAAGGGGACAGGCCTGGCGCTTAGGTTCCTCATGGTGACCCTCCTCCCCGCTTCCCTGTTCGCAGCCGCTCTCTCCCCCCAGCTCTTCGGGCTCTTCTCCGGCAAGGCGTCCTATGCACAGGGGATACCCTACCTCGAGCTGATCACTCTGTTCTACGTCTTCTACGCGGTCCAGACTATGTCCGTCTACGTCCTCCAGGGGGTGGGCAGGACCCGGGAGGTCCTGATCGTCGGGCTGGTGACCGCGGTCGGAGAGATAGCGCTCTCGGCCTCGCTGGTGCCCGTCGTTGGCCTGGAGGGGGCCGCCTACAGCAGGGTCGTGATGTTCGTCGCGGGTTCTCTCCTCGCGCTGTACTTCATCAGAGGCCACATCCCCCGCCCGGCCCCCTTCCGGTTCATCGCCAAGGCTTCCCTGGCCGCCGTGGTTGCGGCTGTTGGGGTTTACCTTCCCTCGTTGCTGCTGTCTGACAGGGCCCTGACCCTGGTCTTTTACACCGTCCTGGGCCTTGCCCTCTACGTCGTATGCGCGAAGGCGCTGAAGCTCTTTTCGCCCGAGGACAGGTCGTACCTGTCGCACCTGCTCCCAAGCGGGCTGCAGTGGATAATGCGGCTGTTATGATTCGGCTTGAAGGGAAACGATCCTTGGCCCGGAGGAACGTGGTTCCTCAGACCCAGACCGTCCCGTTGAAGGCCAGGTCGGAGGGCCCGGGCGCCCCTCCAGAATAGACGGCCACGTTCACGAAGGACACCTCCCCTGCCAGGGGGGAGTCGACGAGGTAGTAGGTGAAGGGGGAGCCCCTGCGCACCACGACGTCCCCGCGCACGGTCAAGACCTCCCCCGTAGAGACGTTGTAGGTCAGGACGTACGCCGCCCTGCCCACCCCCGGCCCCGAGTAGTTGATCCAGAAGTATGCGCTGGGTGCCCCCGGGCCTGAAAAGAACGCCTCGCCCTTGACCACTCCGGCCCCGGCGGTTATCGTCCCGGTCGAGAAGGTGGAGTAGGCCGAGGCCCCAAGGACCGCAGCAAGGACCACGGCCGAGAAAGCGGTGAGGAGGCGGCTCCTCCGTCTCCAGAACCTGCTGGCTCCGCCGGTCAAGGACCGAGGGCCCGGCGGCGCCTTGCGATGGCGTAGACGACAGGGACGGCCAGCGCCAGGGGGAGGGCCCCGAAGGGGAGGTCAGGGACGTTCGATACCCCTCCAGTATTCACGAGAGCGTCCCCTATCATGGCCCAGGCGACCGAAGCGGTGGGGAAGGTGAAGGACACCGACTGTGATGCGGCCGTGG
>JAKAPN010000052.1 GCA_021822995.1 archaeon | reverse complement strand
TTCCCACTACGCGCTCAACCTCGCGTGCTCCAGCGCGGAGCCGCAGTCGCAGCTGCGTTCCCTTGGGAGCCTTCTGACTATCTCTACGATGAGCTTCCTGAGGTTCTCCAGATTTCTGTTGAACACTTTGATTACCTCTTCATGGGAGACCGCCTTTACCCGGGGGTCGCCCTCCAGCCCTGCGTCGTAGTCTGTGACAAGCGATATGTTGAGGAAGCACATCTCTTGTTCCCTCGCCAGGACCACTTCAGGATACTGCGTCATGTTGATGACGTCCCATCCCTGGCGCGAGAAGAACCTGCTTTCCGCCTTCGTCGAGAACCTTGGCCCCTGGATCACGACAACGGTCCCTCCGTCATGGAACCTCAGTCCCAGGGCGCCCGCCGCCTTGGAAGCTACGTCCCTCAACTGTGGACAGTAAGGTGAAGCGGCGCTGATATGGGTGGTGAGCGGGCCGTCGTAGAACGTGTCCTTCCTCCCGGTCGTGAAGTTGACGAACTGGTCGCAGAAGACCAGGTCTCCGGGCCCGACCTCGCTCTTGAGGCTCCCCACGGCGTTGGGCGCGATCACCCTCTCCACACCGAGTTTCTTGAAGGAGAACAGGTTTGCCCTGTAGGGCACCATGTGGGGCGGGTATTCGTGGTGGACTCCGTGTCTGGGTAGGAACGCCACCTTCTTGCCTTCGATCTCAGAGATGGTCACGCTCGCGCTCGGGTTCCCATAGGGAGTCTTCACCGACACGGCGCGCGCCCCCTTCGCGAACTTGTAGAACCCCGAACCGCCAAAGACGCCGATCTCGGCCCTCGGCTTCACAGTCTGCCTCCGCGAGTTTGCGATTTAATCTTTTGATTCTGCTCCAAACCTACCGACCCTCCAGAAGACTTGAAATACCATCGGCGCCAGAATCTTCCCATGCCCAGATCGTACGAAGAGCTCTTGACCAGGGCACGGTCTGGCTTGGACAAGGACGCAAAGAAGTCCGGGGCGCTAAGGTTGGAGCTCCCGGAGCCAGACGTGATCTGGGTCGGGAACAAGACCATCTTCCGCAACTACATGGAGTTTCCAAAGCTCCTCAGGCGCGACTCCAGCCGGGTTCTCATGTACCTCGCCAAGGAACTCGCAACCGCCGCGTCTCTCGACGGCGACCGGGCGATCTTCATCGGTCGCAAGGACAAGGACTCGTTCTCGCAGCTCCTTCAGCGGTACGTGAAGGAGGGGGTAATCTGTCCCGTGTGCGGGAGCCCCGACACGCATCTCGACAAAGAGAAGCGCATGTGGTTCATGGTCTGCGAGGCGTGCGGCGCGAGGTCAGTGGCCAAGGTCGCATGAAGCCTGCGAGCAGAAGGTTCTCGGTAAGGACCGCGGAGTTCAAGGGGACGATACTCGTTAACATGTGCGACGAGGAGTTAGTGGGGCGGACTGTTACTGAGGGTGCGCTGAAGGTGCACCTGTCGAACGAGTTCTACTCAGGGGAGGTCGTGGACAAGGGGGAGGCACTTAGGCTCATCCGCACTTGTTCCATCGTCAATCTTGCAGGGCAGAGGTCAGTCGCGTTGGCAGTGGAGAACAAGATGGGGGCGCCCGAGGCCATCCGCGAGATAGAAAGGATCCCCTTCCTGATGATCTACAAGTTCGTAGGCTAGGACCCTAGCTTCTTCAACAGCTCTTTCTGCGCGCCAGAGAGGTGTCGGGGCACTTCGACGTTCACAAGGACATATTGGTTGCCTTTGCCCCTCCCCCCGACCTTCGGGAGGCCCCTGTCCTTGATAGTGAAGCGTTCCCCGGGCTGAGTCCCGGCAGGGACCTGCAGGACCGCGTCCCCGTAAAGCGTAGGGACCTTGACTTCGGTCCCCAGCATCGCTTGAATCGCGTCGATCTTGGTGGTGAAGAAGATGTCGCTGTTCTCTCTTACGAAAGTCTTGTGCGGTCTCACGTTCACCATGATGTACAAGTCTCCTGGAGGTGCGCCGTTATCCCCCGCGTCCCCTTCGCCCCTCAGGCGCAGCGTATGCCCGTCGTCCAGCCCTCCCGGTATGACGAGGCTGATCTTTCGCTTCCGTTCCATCACCCCTCTCCCCCTGCATTCAGAACAGGGCGAGTCGATGGTGTATCCTCTCCCCCTGCACCTGTCGCAGGCCATGACCCTGACGAGGCGGGCGAACCCCGCCGACTGCACCTTCTGGACCTGCCCGGTCCCCCCGCAAGTTCCGCAGGTCTTCGGAGACGTGCCAGGCTTGGCTCCGCTCCCGCTGCATTTGGTGCACATCTCTGTCCGTGGAACCTCTATCTCCTTGTTGGAGTCGGCCACCAGGTCCTCAAGGTTTAGCTGGATGTGGTACGTCAGATCTTCTCCCCGGGCGCTCCTCCCTCCGCCCCCTCCGAAGAACTGCGAAAATATGTCGTCGAACCCGAAACCCATCCCGCGGAAGAACTCTCCGAAATTCGCGCCTCGGAAAATGTCTTCCTGACTGTACCGCTGGTAGACGCCCTCCCTGCCGAAGGAGTCGTACTGTTTCCTTTTTTCTTCGTCTGAGAGCACGGCATACGCCTCCGAGATTTCTTTGAAACGCTCTTCAGCTTCAGGAGCCTTGTTTCTGTCCGGATGGAACTGGAGCGCCAGCTTCCTGTAAGAGTCCTTGATCTGTTCCTTGGTGGCTCCCTTCTGTACGCCTAGTACTTCGTAGTAGTCCTTGGCAGCCATTCGACGGACTCCCTACTTACCTTCGTCAGACACCTTGTAGTCTGCATCGCTCACGTTTTGTCCACCCTGCTGTGGACCGGCCTCTGGCTTCTGAGCCTGCTGCTGGTATACAGTCGCCCCTACCTCCTGAAGGACCTTCTTCAGAGCCTCGTTCTTCTCCCTGATCTGGCTGATGTCCTGCCCGCCGACCGCCTTGCGGAGCTCCGACGCGGCAGCGTCCAGCCTGTCCAAGTTGGACTTGTCGACCTTGCCTTCCAGGTCCCGCTTGGTCCTTTCAGTCGTGTACAGAACCGAGTCCGCCTCGTTCCTGATCTCAGCTTCCTCTCTCTTCTTCTTGTCCTGCTCGGAGAACGACTCTGCCTCCCTGACCAGCCGCTCCTTTTCGTCTTTCGAGAGCTTGGTCGAGGCAGTGATCGCAATCTTGTTCTCCTTCCCCGTCCCCATGTCCTTGGCGCCGACAGTCAGTATGCCGTTGGCGTCTATGTCGAACGTGACTTCGATTTGAGGGACCCCCCTAGGCGCCGGCGGGATGCCTGCTAGGTTGAACATCCCGAGAGAGACGTTGTCAGCGGCCATGCTTCTCTCGCCTTGCACTACATGGATTGTCACGGCGGTCTGGAAGTCTGCCGCGGTGGTGAACGTCTTGCTCCTCTTCGTGGGGATGGTTGCGTTCTTCTCGATGAGGTGCTCGGTTATGCCGCCCAGCGTCTCCACCCCTAATGAAAGCGGAGTGACGTCCAGCAGGAGGATGTCCTTGATCTCACCAGCCAGCACAGCGCCTTGGATTGCGGCGCCGATGGCAACCGCCTCCATGGGGTCCACTCCCCTTTCGGCAGGCTTCCCCGCGACGTCTTCCACAAACTTCCTCACGAGGGGCATCCTCGTCATCCCTCCGATTAGAACGACCTTGTCCACCTGGTCTGGGGAGAGCTTCGCGTCGCTCATCACCCTCCGGATGGTCTGCTCCGTCTTCGAAACTATCGGCCTCGACACCTCCTCAAGCTTCGTTCGGGTCAAGGTGTAGTGGAGGTTCTTCGGGCCTGAAGCATCGCTGGAGATGAACGGGAGGTCCACGTCGGTCGACGTCAGGTTTGAGAGCTGAATCTTCGCCTGCTCCGCCGCCTCTTTCAGCCTGGCCATCGCGGTCCTGTCGGACGAGAGGTCTATGCCGGTCTTCGAACGGAAGTCATCGAGGAGCACCTGTATTATCGACCTGTCGACGTCTGCCCCACCCGTTTGCGTGTCTCCGGATGTGGCCAGCACCTGGAACACCCCCTTCCCGAACTCCATGATGGTCGCGTCGTGGGTGCCTCCTCCAAAGCTGAAAACCAAGATCTTCATCTCCTTCTCCGACTTGTCTAGCCCGTACGCTAGGGACGCGGCCGTCGGTTCGTTGATTATCCTGACCACTTCGAGGCCTGCGATCTCCCCTGCATCCTTGGTCGACTGGCGCTGGTTGTCGTTGAAGTGGGCAGGGACCGTAATCACGGCCTTCTTCACCGGATAACCGAGGAACGCTTCGGCGTCATGCTTGATCTTCTGCAGGATATAGGAGCTGAGCTGCTCGGGGGAGTAGTCCTTCCCGGCGAGGTTGACGCGGTGGTCCGTCCCCATCTTCCGCTTGATTTCGAAGACTGTCCCATCGGGGTTCGTCACCACCTGCCTCCTCGCTGGCTCGCCTACCAGCAGCTGCCCGTCCTTGGTGAAAGCGACGACTGAAGGGAACATCTTGCCCGCTGGCGTCGCCCCCTCGGCACTAGGGACGACCACCGGCCGCCCAGCTTCCACCACGGCGGCTGCGGAGTTGGTTGTGCCCAGGTCTATCCCTATGATCTTCTCTCTTGCGCTACTCAATCTGCTCTTCCTCCCCCTTGGCCTTCTTGGACGCCAATTCAACTTTTACCATGCTGGGCCGGAGAACCTGTCCCCTGAACAGGAAGCCTGGCCTGACCTCGTCTACCACCATGTCCGGTCCGTCGGAGTCGCCCTGGGACCTTTCGACCGCTTCATGGACTGATGGATCGAAGGGTTTTCCGACTGCTTCGATCTTCTCGACCCCTGCCGACTGGAGGGTCGCAAACAGGTTCCTCTGCACCATCGCTATTCCCTCCATCAGCTCTGCTCCCCCCGATCCATTCTTGCCGTGCTTTACAGCGAGGTCAAGCTCGTCCTGCACCACCAGGAGCCTGCCCACGATGGAGCGTGCGACCGACTCTCCGGCTTCCTTTAGGTCCTTGTCCATCCGCTTCCTGTAGTTCTCAAGGTCGGCTTGCGCGTACTTCAGCCTCGTAAGCAACTCAGCGTTCCTCTCCCTTTCTTCCTTCAGCTTTCGCTCGAGCGTGTCGTTTCCTCGACTGGCTTCTTCAGATTCTGTCATGCTGGGTTCGCGTCCCGTAGGAGTAGCTGGCGCATCGTTTCATATGTATAAATTTTGTCAGATTATGGGAGACGCGTGGCCGATCCCGACGAGTCGAGCAAGATGAGAGAGCGTCTCCTTAGGTTCGAGCGCGAGAGCAGGTACCTCAGGAAGGACTCTGACGAAAGGAAGGTGCTTGAGGAGGTGTTCGACCGGACCACGCAACTGGCCGTCGAAGAGCTGATATCAAGGAAAGACCTGCGCGAGCTATACGGAGTGGTCAGCGCGGGCAAGGAGGCCAGGGTCTACCTCGGCGAGGACACGGAGGCCAAGCCCGTAGCGGTCAAGATCTACCTTACCTCGGCATCGGACTTCCGCAAGCGCATGGGCTACATCGCGGGTGACAGGAGGTTCGGGAAGCTCCCCTCAGGCTCTCGGGACACCATCTATCTCTGGACGCGCAAGGAGTTCAAGAACCTGCAGCTGGCAGAATCGGCCGGGGTGAGGGTGCCGAAACCTCACGCCTTCTACAAAAACATCCTGGTGATGGAGTACATGGGTACGCCCCCGCAGCCTGCCCCCACCTTCGCCGAGTCCGAGGTGGACGAGGACGACTACAGGTGGACGTTCGAGACCATAGAGAAGCTATGGAAGAGGGGGAAGATGGTCCACGCCGACTTCTCCGAGTTCAACGTCTTCAAGACGGCAAGCGGCGACGTGCTCTTCGACATGGGGTCTGCCGTCCTCTCGTCCCACCCCCAAGCCTCCGAGTACCTCAGGAGGGACCTGGCGAACATGGTCAGGTTCTTTAGGAAGAGGGGAATCTCGGGCAAAGACGCGAGTGAATTGGAGGCAGAGGTGACGAAATGAGCTTCGAACAGGTCGTCCGGATTCCGGTGGAAAGGGTAGGTGCAGTAATCGGAAAGGAGGGCGGCACCAAGAGATTCCTCGAAGACGAAATGGGGGTCAATCTTTCCGTCGACAGCAAGGAGGGGCTGGTGACGGTGAAGGCAGACTCTGCGCTCAAGACCGACCCGTTCTCAGCCACCAGGGTCATCGAGGCCATCGGAAGAGGGTTCTCCCCTCAAAAGGCCAGGCGCCTCCTCGACGAGGGAGTCGCCCTCGAAGTCATCGACCTTCGGGGATACGCGGGGAGGAGCGTCAACAGCCTAGAGAGGATACGCGGGCGCATCATAGGGGAGAAGGGGAAGTCGAGACGAGTCATCGAAGAGCTGACCGGGTGCCATCTGTCAGTGTACGGGAGGACGGTAGCCATCATCGGCGGAGCGGGTGAGGTGGAGCTGGCGTCCGAAGCCGTCAAGGCCCTCGCAACAGGCAGCCAGCACAAGTCTGTGTACAATACCCTGCAGAAGGCGCGAACAAAGCGGAAGATGGAGAAGATGTTCCTCTGGGAGGGGACGTCCTTCGAAACCATAGAGGAAAAACTCAGGAAACTCGAACATTAGCATATATCCGGTTTACGTCAGTACCTGCGGGCGGGGCTGCGGCTCTGACAAAAGGGGAAATAGTTCGATTAGCGTACGATACAAGGGAAGTCGTCACCGCGGAGTTGGCATAACCTGAGCAGCAGAGCGACGTTCGCCGAGATTTCGCCCTCGGAATTCTTCTACCGAAACCGGGACCTAGCGGGCTTTACCAACCCTGCCCGGGCCCTCTACATGGCTGTAAGGGAGCTCGTCGAGAACTCTTTCGACGCTGCGGAACTCGCAGGCATCAACCCTGACGTCTATGTGAGAATCATGGCCGAGAACCCCAACCCTGAGATCCAAGACCCGAAGCCCTATCGACTAACGGTCGTCGACAACGGCCCCGGCGTGGCGCCTCAGCACGTCCCAAGCGCCTTCGGCAAAGTCTTCTACGGCTCGAAGTATGTCCTCAGGCAGTCCAGGGGGATGTTCGGGCTCGGAGGCACCATGGCCATTCTTTACGGCCAGATCACCACCAACAAGCCGGTCACGGTAATCTCATCACCAGACGGGAAGAGGAAGTACGGTTTCCAGATGATGATCGACATCAGTGAGAACAGGCCGATGGTCCTCAAGCGGTTCAACAGCGACGCGGACGGAAGGACGGGGACGAGGGTGGATATGATCCTAGAGGGAGACTACCTCCGTTCGTCGCAGAAGATTGGCGACTACTTCAAGCAGACCGCCATGGTCGCGAGCTACTCGAACATAACCTTCATCGATCCCCAAGGGCAGGTCACTTTCTACGAGCGGGCGAGATCGGAA
>JAKAPN010000051.1 GCA_021822995.1 archaeon | reverse complement strand
CCGATCTAGAACCGCCGCCCGACCCCCGCAAGTCGGCTCCGAAGCACTCCGCCATTACAGTCATCTTGTTGGCAGGAACTTCATTTACGAAGAACCCCTTCGCCCGCTCCCCCTCTTTCTTAGAAAAGCGGGAAGAAAGCACCTGATCCTGGCTCGCCACAAGCGCGGCCGCGAAGAAGCTCGAGAACTCGACAAGCTCAGACATGCTGGGTACATACTTCACCCTCCCTACGGAGCTGAGGAGGCGATTTTGGGTCTGTTCCAGAACCTCCTTGCTCGCCAGGCTCTCCTCGACCGGTATTGACTCGAAGAACTTCCTTGACCTGGGCGCGAACGGATATCTCAGTTCGAGGTCTGACAGGAGCGGAGTCCCGTATGGCAACCTTGCTTGCCGGCCTTCTGGGGCCTTTAAGCCCTTGTCAGTTTTCCTTGGACGTAGACACTATCGAAAGGACGTCCCGGTCTCTCATGACATAGTTCGTGGGGAGGTGAAGGCCCGTCCTGACATCTATGGCATAGAGCAGCCCCTTCACAAGGTCGGTGTGGATGTCTCTCGCCAGATCCTCCACGGTGGACCCGCTGGGGAGGAGATGGACATCTGGAAGTATCCTCCCGTTCTTGTCAGATAGCTTCTGGGGGTCGTGGACGGGGTACACGGCGTTCTCTTTGAGGAGTTTGAATATGACAGAATTGAGAGCGAACTGCACCCCCGTCCTTAGGTACTCCCCGAACACCTTCCGCCTGATGTACGCAAGGGCGCTCTTCTGCGAGTCGTTAAGATCTTGGGGCTTCAAGATATCGAACCGCTCCTCGCCGGGAACGTACTTTATGAGCGCCTTCGCTTCCGCACGTCGGAGAGTAAGTTCGGCCTCACCGCTGGTGGGCACAACGATGAGCCCCTTGTATTTCTCCCGGATTCTCTTGAAGTTCTCTGCTGCGAACGGGAGGTCCATCTTGTTCGCTATCAGAAGCGTGGGTTTCGAGTATTCCCTCAGCGACCAGCAAAAGCTCTGAACCTCCTTCTCATTCCAGGAGTCGAACGCCTTTTCTTCGAGCATCGCATCCTTCATCGCCAACACCACGTGCTCCTTCCTCACCCCTATCCCATGCATCACTTCTTCGACCGCAGCCGGAACGCCATAGCTGGGGGTCTTGGAGAGCTTCGAGATCTTTGGGAGGTTCTGGGTGAACAGTTTCGTGTACCACAGCACCAGCTCCAGCTCTACATCGGCGAAGTCCGCCATGGGGTCCCCTGTCCCGGGCTCTGAAATCTTCCCATCCTTGTCCACGCTCCCTGAAGCATCGACCACATGCAGGAGCGCATCTGACTGCGCCGCAACGCTGAGGAACTGGTTCCCGAGTCCCTTCCCCATCCACGCCCCCTTGATCAAGCCTGGAAGGTCGGTGACCTCGACTGGAATGAACCTCCATCCATCTTCGCATTTCGAGTTGATCGGGCTGTCTTCCACTCCGAACTCTTTGTGAACGCACAAAGTCACCACGCTAGCTACGCCCGTCTCCGGCGACTTCGTGGTGAACGGATAGTTCGAAACCTCGCCGGACAGCAGGGTCATCGAGTTGAACAGGGTCGTCTTTCCTGCATTGGTCTTCCCGATTAGTCCTATCCTGATCGGCATCGCGTTTCGCCAATCCCTTCAGGAGGGCTCGGCGGATAAAACCGTTTTGTGACGCTGAAACTAGGGAGATGGGACCGAGCGCCAGGCTCTGGCCGCCTCATACCAGAATGCGGCAGCCGCTCCGAGGAGAAGGACAGTGAACCAGGCAAGGACAGGAACGAGTTCATAGTACGGGTAACCTGCAAAGGTAAGGTAGGCGGCGAAGACAGTAAAGACCACGGCGTAGAAGACGAACCGTGGCACTATCAGGGTGCCCAGCCTGAGGAAGTCTCTCATCACATCCACCTTGACCTCTCTGACCACCTCATACTCTCCATTGACCTCAGAGACTAGCCCAAGCTCTCTTAGCTTGTTCAGGTGGTACTGGGCCAGGGAAGGGTTGGACATGAGGAGCGCGCGTTGCACTTCACGGACTCCCACCTTTTGCTTCTTCAGTGCGTATATGTATACCCTAAGCGTATTGCCCTTCAATTCGGCATTGACCATTCCCTGAGTACGTTTCTCTGCTTCCGGCTTGGGTGGGCCCTGACTGGCTGGTTCGCTCACGAGTGACCTTGCTTGCAGAGCGTGGCCACCCCCACGTTCAAAAACGTTGGTTGATAATGCCGCGCAGGGTGCCTCTCACGACAGGCAGACAAGGGTAACAAAGATTGAAGATTCGAACCAAGACCACCGCTTACGGGCTTGCCGGCCTCGCGGTGGCAGGGGCGATGATATTCTCAGGTACTGCCTTGGGGCTCCTGAACATGCAGGCATCAGGCATACTTTCGGTTCTGCTCACCGACCCGCCGTCTGTACCAGACGGCGTGACCGCGGTTTACATGACCTATACCGGCATCGCAGTCCACGCGGTAGGCTTCGGCGATTCGGGCTGGGTGCCCATTGCCGGCGAGGGGACAATCGACACCATGGGCCTGGTGAACCTCAGCCAGACAATCTCCAGCGGGGCGATACCCGCCCTCACCTATAATCAGGTGAGGTTCAAGATCTCCAATGTCTCCGTTGAATTCATGGGCAGAAACTACAGCGCGTCCATGGGCTCGGGGAACGTGGAAGTGCCCATATCGGGCGGACTCAGGATCAATTCCTCAACTCCGGCCGCTGCGCTCATCGACATCCAGCCGACCGTGGCCAACCTCGGGGGCCAGTCCCAACCTTCGTTCACCATAGCTACCGGAGCGAAGGCCCTTCAGGTGCCCTCATCAGACGTAGGCCAATCCACCAAGGTGGTGGGCCACAAGGAGCCATTCCAAGGACATGGCTGGTACGAGTCCAACGCCACCAGCTCAGCCATCCTGGCCGTTTCGGGATTGTCGCTCTCAGCGAACTCGCTTTCGTTCTCTGCCGCAAACGGCGGGGCGGACCAGCTGGAGATGCAGGCGCTTGTAATCGCCCCGAGCGAAAAGGGCGCCGGCGAGGCGCTCGCCCTCGGCTCCGTGGTGAACGGCGCCGCTTTTGCGTTTCAGGCAGATGGCTCACTCACCCTCCTAAGCGGGACGCCCGGCCAGGCCCAATCCCTCCTGGAAGGGTCTGGTTACGCCATGGCGTCGGGCTCTGCACTTCAGTTCAGCTACTCCGGGGCAATAACCAACATCTTCGGGAACAAAGGGATAACGGCCGGCACCAGCTACTACGTCATCATCATGGGTCCCGGTACGCTCAGCGTCGAGACAGTCGTGGCGTCCTAGTTTCTATAGCGAAGCAGCGCAGCGACTCCTCCGAACGTCTTGAACATGCTCCCCTCTTCTGTTCCCGACGATATCACTTCGACCCTAGACCCCCCTTGGAACGCCATTTCCTCCAAAACGTCAACGATGTCGGTCTCTGAGAAGTCGTAGTCGACCGCCCCACAGCTGGCACAGGGGACCGCCGCCATCTCTCGACGCTCTTGGACCTTCTTCGAGGCGGAAGCGGTCTGAGATTTCACTGTCTCGCATTTCTTGCAGGTTGCACTAAGCCTAACCATATCAAGGTCGTCTGAGACGAGCACGACATCGGCGCTCGCCTTGTGCAGGGATTCGATCACTCTGGGGAGCCCATAAATCGCGAGCCCACCCTGCCGGTTGACTTCACCAAGGAACTTCTGGACCAGCCTCTTCTCTTCCACCAGCCTGACGTCCTTGAGTATGTCCCCTGCCTTTTCAACGAGCTCTCTGACCCCTTCCCTGCCCGAGTAGCCTAGGTCCAGGACGGCGACGATCTTCTTCTGCAGCTCGTAGTGGAGGTACCCCCCTTTGAGGAACTCCTCCTTGGTGGGGCCAGGACCGCCGACGATGAGCCCCGTGATTTTGTTGCTGTCTATGAATGTCCTCGTGGCGTGTTCAGCCACTCTGTTGAAGAAATAGGTCAGCTCCATCTCCCGGCCGCGCTCGTAACGCCTCGCTGATTGGCCTCCCTTCCTCGTCTTCCCTGAGATACCCGAGGTCATTATGTCGACCACTTCCAGGCTTCCTCCGCTCAGGATCCCCATCCCCACGTCGCTCGAATCGATAGCGAGGAGCCCGAAGACCTTCTCATCCCTGAGCATATCCCTCAGCCATTCCACGTGGAAATGGTCGTCACACTGGTACAGGTACTGGGTGACTGGTTTGGGGGGGACGATCTCCCAGACGTTGACCACTTCGCTCCCGGGACCGTTCGTCGGGAGCGCCCCGGAGAAGACTACCAGCCCTGTGTCTGGGGGCGTCTTGTAGAGCTTGAGCCGTTGCATGGCCTTCGTAAGGGCGTCTTGTACGTGGTTCCTTGTCGTGTCTGACTTTATGTTTCCAGCGGTCCCCCACTCCTCGCGGAGGTTGGCTATCGCTTCATGAATCGGCTTCTTGGGCGGTATGTAGAGGGACACCAACTCCGTCCCCCTCCCTTCCTTGTCGTTCAGCTCCGAGATGAGCTTCCTGACCTTGTATAACCTGACCGAATCTGCCTTCGACAACGCAGTGCTACTCCTGCGTCAGGACGGAGAAACAGCGTCTGAGACCGAGGCAGCAGGCATTCCGATGGTAAAAATCGCCCTCACCCATTTATAAAAGCTATCACACAACAACAACCTGCGGAGTGGTGTAGTGTTGAAGGTAGTGCTCAGGATAGGGGGTTCGGTTCTGGGATCTCCCCCTTCGGCAGAAATCGTGAACGAGTATGCAGACGTGATATCCGACCTGAACTATGAAGGGAACTTCGTCGCGGTAGTCGTCGGTGGCGGCCAAGTCGCCCGGGAGTACATCAGGTCTGCCTCTAAGATGGGGCTGTCTCCCTATCAGCAGGACACCGTTGCCATTCACGCCTCCAGGCTCAACGCCAGGCTGGTCGCGATGAAGCTAGGAGGGGTGAGCAGCGTCCCCACTTCGATCGATGGCATGCTCCAGAGGCTGGCGAGGAACCGGGTTGCGGTAATGGGCGGCCTCAAGCCAGGCATCACCACAGACACGGTGGCAGCCATGGTTGCCCAGAGATGGCGGGCAGACCTGCTGGTCAAGGCGTCAGACCAGAATGGAATCTACACGGCGGACCCACGGGTCAATAAGAAGGCGAAGAAACTGGAGAAGATCACATTCGAAAAGATGAAGGAGATTCTCGGCGGTTCGCACAAGCCAGGGATACACAGCATAGTGGACCCTGTAGCTGTCGCCCATCTGACCGACTCCCGGATCAGGCTCGTGGTGCTCAACGGATCCGACGCGAAGGGGGTCATCAAGGCAGTCCGTGGCGAGAAGATCGGGACCACAGTGACGTGAGCCTAGCAAAGAGATACCAGCATTGGTTCCTGCCATAGTCTACGCATCCCTTTCCATCGCAGTATTCATCTCGTTCTGGACTTCGCTGGTGGAAGCGACATATCTGACCCTGCGGCCGCTCTCTCTAACTTCGTCGATCGGTGACAGCTCATCCGCAGCCACCACGGCTTTGGAGATAGTCAGCGAGAAGACAAAGCTGGTCAGCGTCACCACCTTCGTCGATACAATCGCTAACGTGGTGCTGGCGACTACCATCGGGCTGATACTTTCAGACACATTCGGACCCATCGGGTGGGTGTACGACGCGATCCTTGGTTCCTTCGTCATAATGACGTTGCTCTACCTTCTCCCCAAGGCCATCGGCATAGAAAACGCGCTCAGGATGTCTCTCGCCCTCGCCCGATCCACCAAGGTCGCTATGACCATCCTTTCTCCCATAGCAGTCCCGCTTGCCAACATCGCCCGGAGGTTGTCAGAGATGTTGGTCGGGAAGCCTGGCTACAGGAAGGTAGACCTCGCTTCGGAGTTTGAAGACGTGGTGACCATGCTCGAGAGGTCTGGGCACATCGAGCCAGACGCAGGGCGGCTTCTCAGGACCGCCCTCGCATCATCGAAGCAGAACGCCTTCGACGCCCTGACCCCCGCCGCCGAGATAGTGTCTGTCGACAGCGAGGCTACCGTCCTAGACGCGCTAAAGGCGATCGGCGAGTCGAACCATCCGAGGATGCCGGTGTACGACGCGAAGAGGGGAGTGTACATCGGGGCCGTCACCATGAGGACTATCTCCAAAGCGGTCTCGCAGAACCAAATGGACTCGAAGATACACGACTACACCATCCAGCCTGCCAGAGTGTCTGTAGACGACGGCCTGGCGACGGTGATCGACAAGATGCAGGATGCAGCGGCTACCATAGCGTTCGTCTTCGAGGAAGGGAAGTTCGTCGGCATGATCACCCTCTCGGACATCCTCGAGAGGCTCCTGGGCGTGAAGGTCTAAACTGCCTTCTTGGGCACCGCTAGGGCGTTAAGCTCGTCGAAAGTAATCGCCTCATCGAGGAGGCTTCCATACGTCCCACGGCCCATGACTTCTCGCGAGGCGCGCTTCAGGAGTCCCATGGCGGCATACGACGCACTGGGTCCGAAGCTCACCCTGGCGACCCCCAGCTTCTTCAACTCCGGGACGGTTGGCAGGCCCTTCCTGATCATCACATTGGTGGGAAAATCGAGGGCCTTCACGAACTTGGAGATCGAAGCGGCATCCGTCAGCCCCATAGGGTAGACGCAGTCGACTCCGACGTCCCTGTATGCCTCGGCCCTCCTTATCGCCTCATCCAGCCTTTCTCCATCGTCTCCGGCAAAGAACCTTAATGCGTCAGTCCTCGCATTGATCACGAACCTGGCCCTTCCAGCGTCTCGGAGCTTGGTCAGCGCCTTCAATCTCGCCACCTGCTCCCTTACTGGGATGAGCTTCTTTGTGACATGGACGAAATCCTCGATGTTTATTCCGACCGCGCCTGCCTTGACGACTGCCTTCACGCTCCTTGCGACCCCTTCGGGGCCGTCACCGAAGCCTCCCACGACGTCTACGCTGAGGGGGATAGAGAGCACGCGGGCAATCCTCTCTACAGCCGAAACGAACTCTCCATGAGGGATTCCCTCCCCGTCAGGATAGCCGAGGGAGACCAACATCCCTGCGCTGGAGGTGGCTACAGCCGCGAAGCCCTCGTCTTCGAAGACCCTGGCGCTTGGGACATCCCATGCGTTCGGGAGAACCAGCACGCTCCGTCGGTCGTGCAACTCGCGGAACGCCTCGGCCTTCTCATGTTGGTCCATGCCTGCAGCTGGCGCGCAGAGCCCAATCGTAAACTTTGCTGAAGTCGGCTGGCTACTTGGTTACCGTCTCCGGGGCCACATGCGCCTTGCCGTGCTCGTCGAGCTTGGCTTGGGCGTCGAACTTCGCCCCGCACGTCGCGCAGGCATATTCCTTC
>JAKAPN010000050.1 GCA_021822995.1 archaeon | reverse complement strand
CTAGTCCGAATGGGGCATTGAATGCTTTCTACCAGGCCACCTACACAGACATGGTCGTTCACAGCCTCGTGTCATTTGGTGAATGGGTGGGTTCATGGATATGACGGTGAACATACCAGAGATAGGGTCGACCAGGTTTTCTCGAACCTCACGTTGGTTCTTTTGCGAATATGAAATCACAGAAAACTCGATCATGCGGATTGGGCTCGTTCCAACTTGGGTGTTTGTTGGCCTCATTCTAAGTGTGTACATTATACTTGAATTGGTCTCGGACTTCGGAGCCATCGCCAACGCCATCGCAGGGGTGCTAATTGCGTATCCGATTTGTTACGTCACAGCCTCTTTCTCTAGGGGGAAGAACCGGATCTCAGGGACCCCGCATTTTGACTCGAAGAAATCGAAGACGATTGATTGGTCGAGTATTCGAGGAATACGAATTGGTAGCGGAACGGCCGTCTTGGTCTTGGACAAGGGTGGCTTCTCAGTCAATATCACCCCATCAGAACTTTCAGTTCTTCAGAGCTGGGCTCAGCGCAAAGGCGTTCCTACAATTCAGTCGTTTCCGTCAGCCCTAGTCGTCAAAGTGTTGTCATTCTTTGGTTACTACGGAATTATCTTGGTGTTTGGCCTGGTCTTCCTGCAGCCGTATCCTGTCTTGGAGTTGGATGCCCTCTTTGCTGTCATGCTATCATCTGTCGCTTCAATGATTGTCCTTGTCCGAGTTGGACATCAAATCGGTCGCGTCCCAAGGTTGTTCTCTTCAGGTTTAGGAGGAATCGCTGCGGCTTGGGCGATTATCTTGGATTTACCCGTCGTCGTTCCGTTTGGTTCTGTTCTTGCGGTAGCATCTGCCTTGGGCGTGGCCACTGGAATCGCCGTTGCGTATTTGGAGCGTCCTCGAACACGGCTGATTGGCCCTTAGCCAGGGTTATTTGCGCCTCTGCGACGACCTGCCTACGACCAGACTGAGAACAGGGTGAAGATGGTCAACAGGTCGACCATCACGCAGTATACCTACGGGGTATTCAATCGGCTGATGAGCGCAGGGAGCATGAACTACACCTACGACGCCAATGGGAACATGTTGACGAAGAGCGGGGGGTGGGCGTACTCGTACGACTACGAGAACAGGCTCACAAGCGTCGCTCACAACGGGGTCGTGGTCCAGTCCAACTGCTACGACGGGGACGGGAACAGGGTGGAGCAGGTCGCAGGCGGGAGCACGATCTTGTATTCGTACCAGGGGGTCAACATCCTTTATCAGAAGAACCTCACCTCCGGCACGGTGACGAAGAGCTTCTATGCGGGCGGGATACAGGTGGCGCAGATGGTGAACTACACCACATATTACCTCCACCAGGACGCGCTAGGGAGCATCAGGCTGGTGATGCCGGCGTCTCTGATTACCTCGTTCATCTCGAACTACCTCCCCTATGGGATGAGCTATGCGATGACAGGGGAGGAGGCGTTCCAGTACACGGGAAAGCTCCTCGACGAAGCGACGGGGCTGTACTACGAGGGCGCCAGGTACTACGACCCCGAGACCGGGAGATTCATCACCGAGGACTCGTACAACGGGACGAAGACCGACCCGATTTCGCAGAACAAATACATCTACGGAGGAGACAACCCGATGAGGTACGTGGACCCGACAGGGCACTGGCTCGTTTCTTCCTACAGGGTGTACGGCGGAGGGGCAGAGTACCACCCTACGCCGCTAACAACTGCAACCTCGAAGGACACCACTGCCGTCACTGTGAGCCGTGTCTCAGGCATGGCCTACAAGCTGGACGAGTTGACCCACGTCACCACCCAGATGGCACTGTCGGCGAGCGCCATGAACGGGCCCACGATTGGTCTTGCTGGCGGGGGAGGGCCGACAAGCGCTTCCCTGGCATTGACCCCATCAACCACGAGTAACAGCGGTTTGAATTGGAATGCCGCCGGATCCCTGGGGATTCTTGTCCTCTCGGTCATGGCTACCACCGCCGAAGTGGTGTTTCCGAATCCCACTAGTCCGGTCGGGCTCAATGCGCTCGGCGGCGCCGACGCTTCGGTGTTCGAGTACCTCACAGGCAACCCCAACCCCAGAATTCAAGGAACAGAAGAGGCTTGGTGGAAGGGCTTCTGGCAGGGTGCAATTTGTAGTTATGCTGGGTGCTGAGTATTATTATTGACTCCCTTGGATCCTGAACCATTGACAACCGTTGGGAAGGAGCGATGAAAGCTCCAAGAGACGGACGCCCTGTCCTTTCTTACTCTTTGCGTCCGCTTCTGCACATTGCGACAATATTCCTAGTCCTTTTCCTTTTCGGTGGCTTCTACTACGGCTACATCTGGTCTGACCCATTCCCACTCCTCATCTTCCTCGCCCTGTGGACTCCTGGTGTCTATTATCTCTGGACAAGACCTCTCAGGAGAATCCGGTTCTACGAGGACCATTTCGAAGTCTCCGGGTGGAAAACCCATTTGAAGGCGGAATACGCCCAGGTTGAAGACTTGTCGCAAGTCAGAAGGGTAATAGGCGACTTCAGAAGCAACGGCACTTTGTGGTTCTCCGTCAGAGGAAACCCGAATGTCTTCACAATGCCAAACCGGACATTCGGAAAGCCCAAGGTCGAGCTGTACTCGTGGTTGCTCAAGAAGAATCCAGAGGCCAGCACTTCCACTTAGTGAAGCGGACCGCATGGCACTCGATTTGTCAGCCTACTCCACGAGCGACCCTCAGAGCCTCAACAGGTATGTCTACGCCAGAGACGATCCGATGAAGATCGTGGACATGAACGGGCACGAGCGGTGGAACCCCACGCCCCGCAAGCCCCTGTCCCGGACAACCCAAGATATGGTTTCTGGCACGCGCGGCGAATAGCCGAGCCGAGTGTAGCTGTCAGGGAGAACGTCCTGGCGTTGGTTCGCCAGAGCCGAACCCGGTCTCGTAAAACTCATATACCCCGGTTGGTTGTATACCGCCGAATCCAAATGTCAGCGTCAGGACAGCCGGTCATAATTCTGAAGGAAGGTTCCGGGGAGTCCAGAGGGAGAGAGGCTCAGAGGAACAACATCGCCGCAGCGAAGCTCATCGCAGAAGTCGTAAGGACTTCGCTCGGGCCGCGAGGGATGGACAAGATGCTGGTAGACTCGATGGGAGACGTTACGATCACGAACGACGGCGCGACCATGCTGAAAGAGCTCGACGTGCAGCACCCAGCCGCCAAGATGATGGTGGAGATCAGCAAGGCGACGGACAACGAGGTCGGAGACGGGACCACCTCGGCGGTGGTGGTAGCTGGGGCGCTCCTCGAGAAGGCGGAGGACCTCATCAACAAGAACGTCCACCCGGTGGTGGTGGTGGACGGGTATTCGAGGGCTGAAGAGAAGGCCACGAAGATCCTGGAGGAGATAGCCGAGAAGATCGACCCCGAGAGCAGGGCAGACCTCTTGAAGGTCGCGAACACGAGCATGCTGACGAAGCTCGTCAACGAAGAGTCGCCGCACCTTGCCGGCATCGTGGTAGACGCCATCATGCAGGTCGCTGAGAAGCGCGAAGGAGGGTACAGGGTAGACATCGACAACGTGAAGGTGGAGAAGAAGCCCGGAGGCGCGCTTACCGACACCCAGATCATCAAGGGCATCGTCCTCGACAAGGAGGTCGTCCACTCCGGCATGCCAAGGAGGATAGACGAAGCCAAGGTCGCGCTGGTCAACTCCGCCCTGGAGATCGAGAAGACCGAGTTCTCCGCGGAGATCAGGATCAACGACCCCCAGCAGATGCAGCAGTTCATGGACGAAGAGACGAGCATCCTGAAGGGGATGGTCGAGAAGATCGAGTCAGCGGGCGCCAACGTCATAATCTGCCAGAAGGGCATCGACGACCTCGCTCAGCACTTCCTGGCGAAGGCCGGGGTCCTCGCTGTAAGGAGGGTGAAGGAGAGCGACATGACCAAGCTCGCGAAGGCGACGGGCGCGAGGATAGTCACCAACCTCGACGACCTGAGCGGCAAAGACCTCGGTTACGCCAAGCTGGTGGAGGAGAGGAAGCTCGAGGACGACAAATGGGTCTTCGTCGAAGGCGCCAAGAACCCGAAGGCGGTCAGCATCCTGGTCAGAGGGGGAACCCAGAGGGTGGTGGACGAAGCGGAGAGGGCTTTGCACGACGCCCTGATGGTAACCAAGGACGTGGTCGAGCTCCCGGCGGTGGTCGCAGGCGGCGGCGCCCCCGAGGAGGAGGTCTCCGTCCAGCTCCGTAACTGGGCGCAGAAGCTCACCGGAAGGGAGCAGCTCGCTGCCCTGAAGTTCGCGGACGCGATGGAGAGCATACCGATGACGCTGGCCGAAAACGCGGGGATGGACCCCATCGACACCCAGGTGGACCTCCGAGCCAGACACGGCAAGGAAGGCAAGTGGTTCGGCGTGGACGCCCTCAACGGGAAGGTGGCGGACATGTACGCGAAGTCGGTCTGGGAGCCCCTCGCGGTGAAGCTCCAGATACTGAGAGCGGCGACCGAAGCGGCGTCGATGATCATCAGGATCGACGACGTGATCGCTGCCAGCAAGATGAGGGCCCCACCCGGGCCTCCGGGAGGCGGAGGCATGGGCGGGATGGGCGGCATGCCCCCGATGTAGGATCAGTAGAACTGGAACTCAGAGAAGCGGCCTAGCGACCTCGCCTTTTCATAGATGAGGCTGGCGGTGGCGACGTCCTCGATGGCCGCCCCTCCAGACTTGAAGAGCGTCCGGCCGTCGGGCTTGCCTGTTCCGGCCACGATAGCGCCGAGTTCTTTCGCCGAGTCCCAACTGAACTTACCGGCCGCTGACGCCTGGATAAGGTCGCCATACTCCGTCTTCGCCTGCGGGAGGTCGTCCACGACCACCGTGTCGAAGGAGCCTACGGCTGCGGGCGTTACCTCCCCGTGGTCAGGGACGTTACCGCCGCATGCGTTCACGTGCGACACGCCCGCCAGCTCTTCAGGACCCAGGAAGGGCGACCTTGAGGAGGTGATCGTGCTGACGACGTCGGCTCCTTCGGTAGCTGTTGAAGGGGACGCTGACGAGGATGCCTCGAACCCATTCTGTTTCAGGAGGTCAACGAACGCGTCCCTGTGCGCCCGGTCGGGGCTCCAGACTCGAAGTTCGTCCACTTTCATCACGCTCCTCAGCGCCAGCGCCTGCGTCAGGGCCTGCCTCCCAGAGCCGAACAGCGCGACCTTCCCCGAGCGCCTGCCGTAGAGATGTTTCGTGGCCACTCCCGACGCCGCCCCGGTCCGAAACCTCCCAAGCACGTCCGCCGCCATCACAGCCAATGGGGTCGGGTCGTCTCCGCCGAAGAGGACGGCGAGAAACTTTGATCCTCCCTTCGAGGACATGTACGCCTTGAGCCCCCCTCTTCCAAGGTAGGAGCAGTTAGCGTGCATGACGCTCAGCACTGAAGCGGAGCCCCTCGTCCTGGTCCTCGCCTGGTTCTGCGCCTCGCCCCTCCCCTGCCTCCGGAACGCCTCCTCGACCACCGACACGACCTCGTCCATGCTCAGGAGAGACCCGACGTCGCTTTCCGACAGGAAAATCGTCAAATCGCGCTAGGCTTCTTCTTCCTTCTTCTCTTCCGTCTCGGGCTTGCCCCATCTGCCGACCTTTGGGAGGCCCTTCGTCCTGAAGAGCGCGAGCCCCTGCTGATAGCGCTGCAGCTCCACCTCCAGGAACCTGATGTCTGACGTCAGGGCAGCCGTAGCCTTCTGGGCGCCCTTCTTTCCGGTGAGCTCGGCCAGCTTCGCCCTCTTCTCTCCGACCATCTGAGACAGGAGCTGCTCGTACTCCGTGGTCATCGCATTCGATGCCGCGGCGCTTCGAAACTATAAAGGCGTTATCGGGAAGCGGTGGCCATGCGTCCCCAGCTCGTTGCGGGCGGGCTCATGGTGGGTGTCATCGGCGCCGCTTTCTTCGTCCTTGAAGTTCCGCTCGCGTACTTCTGGAGCATCCCCTTCATGGTCGGGGGGTTGATCATGATCGTGGCGGGTTTCTTCCTCCCCGAGGGTCCCGCCCCCCTCGCGCCACCCGAGGGGTACAGGTTCTGCGTCTTCTGCTCGACACCTGTGGCTGAGGACGCGGAGCGATGTCCTCACTGCAACGGGCACCAGCCGAGGCTGAAGTGATTTGGTCAGTCAGGACCCTTCGGCCAGTGGAGCGGCAAAGGACATGGTCACATTCAGGGGTCACGCGCAGGTGAGGTCGATGCACCCGACGACGATCGAGCTGACGACGGAAGAGGACCTCACCGAAAACGGCGACTGTATCATTGGGGTGGGAGCGTCAAAGGGATGCGCCGGGCTCGACGGGAGGGTGAAGGAGATGCTTCGTAGGTCAGGGTCCAAGGTTACGATAAGGCTGATTGTAGGAGGCGAGTCGTTCGAGGTCAGGGCCAGGGGGGACCCCCGCCTCGAGCTGTCGGACCCCCACGACATGGTGGTGAGGAGGAGCGACTTCGTGAGCGACCGGACCCTTGCGCTAGGAGCCGACGCGGCAGCCAGGAACATCCCAAGGAGAATGGTCTCTCTGCTTAAGGACCCCGGGACGACGGGGAGGCTGGAGATAGAGGTGGCGTAGGCTGGCGGAACACAGAGCGGTCGCGTACACGATGCAGGCGCTGGTGAAGTACCACGGTCTGAAGGACTGGAAGCTCCGCCTGCCGTATCACGACAGCATTTCGGTCAACACGACGTCCATGAAGACAGAGGCATCGATCACCGACTCGAAGGGCGGCGGGGTATATGTCGAAGGGAAACCGAACGACTCGGCCAACTCGCGGCTGCAGGCCGTGGTCTCCAAGCTTGACCCTTCCAGGAAAGTCACCGACTTCCGGATCGACAGCAAGAACATCCCCTCCGGCAAGGCAAAGGGCATTGGGTACTCCTCATCCGCCGGAGCTGCCCTCACGCTGCTCGCCCACAAGATCATCGTGGGGAGGAGGCCGGACCTGCCGGTGCTCTCGAAGACCGCAAGGCTGTTCGCCGCTTCGGCGTCCAGGTCCTTGGTAGGAGGGTTCTCCAGGCTCTATGCCGGCAAGGACGACGACAGCACGTACGCCGAGCGGTTCGCAGACTCCCGCGCGCTCGACCTGCGGATGGTGATAGTGCCGCTCCCGTCGCGCGTAAGGACTGAGGACGCCCACAGAGAGGTCCTGAGCTCACCGTTCTTCGCCGCGAGAGTCGAGTCGGCGCAGAAACGGTGCGACTCCATGGAGAAAGCGATACTGGGGAACGACCTGGACGAGGTGGGCCGGCTCGCTGAGAGGGACACTTTGGAGCTGCACAGCCTAACCATGACCGGTGACAGCGGGCTCATCATAATGACGGAGGACTCGATCAGGATCATACGGAGGGTCAGGGAGCTCAGGAGCGAAGGGGTCAAGGCGTACTACTCGATGCAGACAGGCCCGTCGGTGTTCGTCAACACCTCTGAAAAGGACCAGGACCGTGTACTGGCGGCGCTTG
>JAKAPN010000049.1 GCA_021822995.1 archaeon | reverse complement strand
CCATGGTGAGCACCAGGGTGTAATTGTAAGCCGAGTTGAGATAGGCGTCGAACCCGTCACTGCTCGCGAGCAGGAAGCCGGCCTTGTCCCTTGTTATGACCTGCCCTGTGCTGGGGTCGTATCCAAGCGCCAAAGTGCCGTTCTGGTAGTAGTAAGTGGGGTAGACGGCAGAGCCGTTGGGGTCGTCTGCTTCCACAACCGACATCACAAACGAAACCGCCGATTCCGCCGAGTCTGCCGCACTGACGAACCCCTTCAGGCCCTGAGAACAGCTCGCCACAGTGCAATACGCATTTATCGTCTGGGTGATAGTAGCGAAGGCGTCCACGATCAGATTGACTATGTGTATGTAGCTCTGCCCGACTATGTCTATGATATCTTGAGCGAACTTCAGGTAGGCGACGAAAGCGCTCACCACGGCGGCTATGAACTTCAGGAGCGCCGTGGGGGACAAGAAGTCGAATACCTTCTCAGTCGACGCCTTCTGGTAGAGTGCTCCGATTAACGACGAGGCTTGGAAGTCGGCCCAGGTGCTCCCGATGGCAGAGAGCACGCTCAAGATCATCTTCCCGACGTCAAGCGTCGCTCCTCCCGGTCCCGTGAATACTCCCGCGCTGGAGCAAGTCTTGGATTTAACCACGCAAAGAAGCAGACCGGCAATCGCGAAGTAGAGGCTCCCCAACGAGGAGACCCAGGAACAGGTCGCGTCGGTAGATGAGCAAGCTCCGATTCCTTGCGCCGGGGCGGAGGTGTAGCTCACCAGGTTGATGCTCCCCCCTGGGGTAAGCGTCATCCCGAGTATGTTGTACGGGGTCCCGCTGTCGTTCTCTGGGAAGTTGATGGGAAGCAGAGCGTCAAGAATCCTGATCAGCGGTATGTGGGTAATCGTGACCGACTTGACGCTGTATCCCGCAGGATATGTGACGTTGAAGTAAAACCACAGGCTGTAGTTGAACGCGGCGAAGTCGGCGCCGGGCGTCGGCGTTATCGTGTAGCTGTCGACTTCCAGCCTGGGCGAGTTGGACGCCAGAGCGTAACCGGCGAGTGCCCCCGCGGCCCCAGCGACTGGCCCGACGAACGATCCGAGTAAAGCCCCGGCGGCCGCGGCGATGGTCTTGAAGGTGGTTACTGAGGTAGACACCGAGAAGTAGGGGCTGTCGAGCCAGGAGTTTGGCAGGACTATCCTGCTCATGTTCACCACGACCGTGGACGGGCCGTCTATGCCCACGATGTAGAGCGGGGGCGGGGCGGTGCGGTAGACGGTGGTATAGTTCGAATCGAACAGGTAGTCGAACGAGCTGCAGGGTCCGCTGAACCCCTCAGAGTACCTGCCGCTGTAAGACGAGCAATAGAGCTGCTTGCTGAACGTGGACCCGTTGAGCAGGTAGCCGAGGGGGGCTGTGACATTGAACCCGTAGCTGTACGTCTCATACGTGTTGTATGTATAGCAGTTCTGCTGACACTGGTTGGCGATAGCCAGGTTCGGACCCCCAGGTAGGTAGATCGTGAGCGGAAACGGCGTCGGGGATGCGTAGGTGCCGTTGCCGATCGACATCTCCATCGGGAACCCAGACAGGCACGAATTGGACTTCACCGCTATGTTGCCGCAGTCGGCAAACGTCACAGGGAAGGTGGGGATGACGAGGAGGGTGCCGTTGGCTGGAGCCACCAGCGCCGCGGTCGAGTTGAGGACGCCTACCGCGTTCGGCACGAACGGAGAGTAGGCGAACGGGTCCCCGGGGTTGTACGCCCCTAGGGACGTCCCGGTGTACACCGTTGAGCTCACCGTCGAGAGCTGGGCGTGGCCACGCTCCACTACGTTCGACATGAAGAATGTGGTGTTCGTCGAGTCTGCGACCACGCCTCCGAACCCGCTTCCATCCAGCGTGACTGCTTGGACCAGGCTGTTCGAATCAGGAGGCTGGATTGGCGTGCAGGTCGAGCAGGCTGGCGAAATCTCCGACGCGCTGCCCGCCCCGGCGTTCGCCACGTAGACGTCGTCCCTCTGGTCTATCGCGACTCCCATGGGGTTGAGCCCCGTGGCGAGGTACCCCTCCGGGGTGGCATCGATCACCGAGTTGTAGCTCGTAATCCTCAGTATCTCGAGCGAACGGCTGTCGTAGAGCGATACGTACACCCACCCGTATACCGTGGACGCGACCGCGGCGATCCCTACCGGGGCATCGTTGAGTGGGACATTTGTCACGGTCGCCTCAACAGTAGGCAGGACGCAAGCGACCGAGCACCCCCCGGGGCTGAGGAGGATGACGCTGATCGAGTCAGAGCCGTAGTCCGTGACCAGTGCGACCGCGTCCCCGCTGGGGAGGACCGGCTGGCCTTCGAGTACCGCGATTGACACGGGCCTGCTCCCCACCGTCAAGTTCTGAAGCGCGATCCCCGTGGAAGGGTCGATGAGCGTCACCGAGTCGGACCCCTGATTGACCGCGAGCACTAGGTTGAACGAGCCGACGGTAGCGCCTGCCAGTGCCACGGGGTCGGATCCCACTTTGACGCTTCCCTGCATCCCGAGGAACGGGCTTTGGGTGTAGACCTCCACCCGGTTATCGTTCGGATCCACCACGAAAACGTCGCCGAAGGCGGCAAGGATCCCCTGGCCCGTGGTGAGCAGCACGAAGCCCACCTGCATTTCCGCGTTCTTCCCTGCGACCGTGAGGATCCCCTTGGCAGGGGCGGCAACATAACCGGTCGAGCTCACGTTGAATGAGTATCCTCCGTCAGTGACCAAGAACGAAATCTCATTTCCAGTTGATGACTTCGTGGTTCCTGGGGCGCAGGATTCAGCAGATCCCCCTCCTGTGGGCACGAGGACGCACGGGGAGAGCGTTACCGACCAGGTGCTACCGGGAGGAAGCCCAGACTCCGAGAAACAGGAAGCGTAGAGCGCCGCGAAGTTGATTGCGACCTGTCCGCCACCGCTCTTTGGAGAGAACGACCCCGAAGAGGGGACGGGCCGATATCCTGCCGGCGCGCTTACGCACGCCTTGCCTACGGAGATGTCTTGCAGGCGGTAGTCGTAGGTGTAGGCAGAAGGCAGTTCGAAGGTAATCATAGCTCCGTTGCTGGAGTTGGTCCAACTGCTCCCAGGATGGCTGGCCCCCTGCTCCCCAGGCCACGTCACGGTGACATTCCATACGGTGCCCCGGGGGAGCCCGGACTCGTCGAACGCGACCTGGCGTGGAATCAGCGATGCGACCGTGGGCGCGGCGACGATGAAGCCGCTGCTCATGGAGTAGTACATCAGTCCGTTCCATGGATCGTACACAGCCTCCTTGGGACCGCATTCAGTACCGTAGAAGGTCGGGCCGTCGCAGATTGACGGCTGTTGGACTGACCCCGAGGTTGGGTTGTAGACTAACGTGCTGTTTCCATAGTCCTCCGAGTCCTGGAGCATGTATATCTCGTCGTTCCCCGGGTTGAAGAACAACCTGTCCCCAAACCCATAGGACTGGGTGTTGCTGCCAAGGGTGACGTTGGATACAAGCTGGTCCGACGTGCCGTTCACGATGAAGAGGTATACCTGGCCGAGGCCATAGGTGTCTTCTTCGGTATAGAGGAGGTGGTTTGCGGAGTCGTAGACTATGTTGTACACCACCGAGCTGGGGAGCGTCACGTTAGCTACCTGCCGGACTGTGTCGGGGTCGAATACGGTGATGTTGTCATAGTTGATCCCCCCATATACTACGAAGAGCCTGTTGGAGTACGGGTCATAGACAACGTCAGACGGGGAGTTTGGGAGAGTGGCGTTGGCTACGACGGAGTTTGTGGCAGTGTTGATTGCGAGGAGCGTGTCAGTGACGTCGTCGGTGATGTAAAGATACCCGTTGGAGCTGTCAAGCGTCATCTTGGGCGAGTAACCTCCAGTCCCGGTCCAGATGCTTCCCACGTAGCTCAGGCTCGAGGCGTTTATCACCACCGTGGAGTTCGCGTACGCCCCGGTAACGTACAGAAGGTTGTTCGACGCGTCGAAGACCATCGACTGGGAGTAGACGAGGTATGCGTTGATCTGAGGAGAAGTGATGTTTGCCACTATGGCGCCTGAAAAGTCGTCTATCACGGTGATTGAAATGTTACAGAGGCACGGCCCTACGAACTCCTCAGAAACGGCGAAGATGTACCCGTTGTTAGGGTCATACGCCATGGCCTCCTGGTTGCCGGTGTAAGCGTTGATGCATCCGAAAGCCTGGTTCACGGTAGGATTCGCGACGTAGGTCTGGAACCCCCGAAACTGATACGCGGTGTCGTTGCAGAAACCTTGGCTCGGGGCCGAGTTCGATGACGACAGGTATGTAGTCCTCAGGGTCCCGGGACCACCCTGAGGGCCCAGCCCATGCTGAGAAGCGGGAGGCGCAGACGCACCAGAATCTGAAGTGCTGGGATAGTTCACCGCCGCGTTGGGCTCGAGCCTGAGGATGGGCACCAGGCCGGCCATGCGGTAGGCCAAGTCCACGGGGCCCAGTCTCAAAGAGCTGAACCCAGGGATGTAACCCACTGTGGCCGTGGCAGTGGTCGTAGGGACCGGCACCCCCATCTGAATCGCTGGAGTAAAGGAGGAAACGGCCAACAGGAGGAGTATCGGCAGGGTCACCACCCGGGCGGTGCCCGCAGTGTTCCGCGGAGCGGCCCCCGGCCGAAGACCGTGGAAACTGGCCGCTGTTCCGGGGCGGGAGAGGTACATTACAACGGTGAGGTTCGCGATCAGCGCGGGAACGGCAGCGGCGGTCCCGTCTACGATCAATAACGCGGAGATAGCGGCCCCCGCGGCCGAAGCCGCCTGAGCCAGAGTCCTCGCCCAGGCCCAGCGCCTCGCGATGCCGACCGCAACGGCGGCGGTGACAAGGAAGACGGCCTGCATGGGCAACCCGACTGCGAAGAGGACAAAGCTTGGCCCAGCGATGCCGACCACCCCAAACAGGCCTGTCCCCCAAGCCTGGTTCAAAGAGCCAATCAGCGCTGCAGACGCAGCGAAGGAGAGGTATGCGATGAGTATGGTCAGGCCTTTAGGGCGTCGAATTCCGCTTGCCGACTCAGAGCTGTGCATTTGAATCGTGGCCTGCCATCGCCGCATCAATCCAGAAGGTGATGGTTTTCATTATCTCTTTGCCGAGACTCGGTTCGTCTTGGGGCCGATTCCCTTGAGCGCCAAGGAGGTGACTAACATCGCCGCAACTAGGACGACGACCGCGGCCAGTGGAAATTCTGGCACTGCCGTTGTAGTTGCGGGCGATATGATCGAAATCGTGTCGGATGCAGCATTTGCGACGTATACGTAGCCGTTGGCAGGGTCATAGGCGACACCTTCGGGAAGGGCCCCGACTGTGATGGTCCCGACTATGGTGTTCGTAGCGCAGTTGACCACCGTGACGTTGTTTGACCCTTGGTTGGCGATGTATAGATAGCCGACCGAGGGCACATATGCCATCCCCCACGGAGAGCTGCCGTTGTACATCCCGCCTGTATACGAGAGCGCGTAAGTCTGCGGGTTGATCACCATGGCACCCAAAGTCTCGATTACGGAGTTGTTCGCCGCACCTATCACCGCGACCTTCAAATCATATTCTGACGCGTAGACCACGCCATCCTTCTGGTCATAAAGGAACTCTGAGGGAGAGACTCCCGTTCCTGCCGACTGGCCGAAGTTCGTTATGCTTCCGACAACCTGGTTGGTGGCTGGATTGATGAGCGTGACGTTAGCGGAATATTGGTGGCCGACGTAGATGTATCCGCTAGCCGGGTCGTAGAACACCCCTTTCGGGTTGCAGCTGCTAGAGGATCCGCAGTTCGCGAAACCCGTTATGTTCATCACCACCGAATCTGTGGCTGTGTTGATTACAGTCACGTTCCCCACACTTCCATAGTACGAGTCCGCGTAAAGGTACCCGTTAACCGGATCCAGCGCTATCCCCCACCCTTGGAGCTGGTTGTCAAAGGAATAGCCGTAGGAAATCTTGCCTTCGTATGCTCCCGTGGCTGCGTTCAGTATGTAGATGTAGTTGATGTAGGCCGTACCGGTGTTGGTAGAGTATGGGTAGCCGTAGTATGTGGCGACGTATATCTTCCCGTTCGCCTGGTCGTATGCGTACTGTGAAGGAAGGTACGGCCCCACGATTCCGTGGGTGACCATGTTCGTGGAAGCGTCCATCACCACCATGGTCTCTCCTCCAGAGTTGCTCGCGTTGGCGTCGCTCAGATAGATTTGGCCGTTGACGGGATTCACGAAGATGTCAGTCGGTTCGATGTTACATCCTTGGTTGTTATTCGAGCCCTGAGCGGTCCCCTGAGAGAGGGTATTGCTGCACATGTTGTACGTGTACAAGACCCGTCCGAGGGCGGAGGCAGGGGGAGACGAGGCGGCAGCGGACAGCGGCCCAACGAGCGCCACAGCTGCGATCAAGAGGACGATGAGGGTGACGAGGGCCCTTCGTCCACTCTTTGCATGGCTATTCCACATATTCCCAGTAACTGCCAGAAGCGGATTCCGCAACTGCACACGCAGCCCCAAGTTTCTCTAATAAGGTGGAGGGAAGCATGATTTGGCAATCGCGACACGTCAAGCGTCCGCTGTGCATTTTGCAAACTTCGCGTTCCTAAACTCGACAGAGTCCGCTCTGTCGCACGCACAAGGGGCCTAAAACAGAACTTCGTCCGTGACCTCAAAACCCAATTCTTTTCGGTTCGCTTCACGGATAAATACCAAACTTTCAGAGTGGCGCCCGTTGGGCAGCTGCCGGAGACGACGGTAGTAGATGCAAGTACGCAGCAATGGCCCGCTGAGTTCTATGAGGCATGCTCGCCTCGCTGAGCACAGAGGGGGTCGAAATCGCGTTTTTCCTTTGTACGTGATCATTATCGGGTTCCTGCTCGTGGGAACCACGGCTTTCTTGGGAGGCGGCAGAGCAGCTTCCGCGGCTTCGATTTCTCCCGCGTGCGTTGCCGCACCTGCCCCGACCTATTCCCCACAGTGGAGCAACTTCGGGCGCGACAGCGCTCACGCGGGTAACACGGAATTCGTCGGTCCCAGCTCCCCCTCGCCGAAGTGGATGGACAACAGCAGCACGAGGATGCAGTCCGGACTCGTCATAGGCGCAAACGGGACCGTATATTCGACATCCGATTTCCTGAATGCCACCAACCCTGATGGGACCCTTCGCTGGTCCTGGCCGTCCACCAACCTCGGTTTCTACACTCCTCCTACTATCGGGCCAAGTGGGACGATCTACGCCGGGGACAGCAACGACAACATCGATGCCGTCTCTGCCGACGGCCATTCCCTTTGGAACTACTCCACGACCGTAGGAGTTGCTGGAGGAATAACCGTCTCGCCTACTGGGACGATCTATGCAATGGACCAGGCTGGGAACCTGCTCGCCCTCGCTCCAAACGGGAACCTGCTTTGGGAATACGCTTCCCGCGTGACGCTGCCGGGTTCCGCAACTCCTGCTATCGGCACTGGCGGAACAATCTACGTGGCAGCGATGGGAGGAATCTTCGCA
>JAKAPN010000048.1 GCA_021822995.1 archaeon | reverse complement strand
CGACCGAATCAGCATGGAAGCACTTCACGGGCGAGGTGGAGAGCAGGGACTATGTGGGTGGAGAACCAGAATCTTTCGCCGGAATCATCTCGAGGAGCGCATTTGGAGAGGCCATGCGGGCATATGGAAGGAAAGAACCCGAGCCTGGACCCGAGCCGGGTCATGATCGGCTAGAAGAGGGCGTTCGGCCAGAGAACCACCCCAAGTGGATATTCTAGAAAGGGCGGGAAGGGCCCGAATCCGGCGGGGCTTTTTTCCCCGTCCCGGCATTCGCAAGTCTGACTAGAGGCTGATCAGCGTCTCAGAGAGACTCTCAGAGGATGTGACTGGGTGCGTGTATATGCAGAAAATGCCTCGAGAGCATCCGCCAGGCATAGAGTCTCTTTTCTCCACTATTGGTCGTTGTGTTTTGAAGTTCTTGTCCTTCGGCTTTTATTCCTCCCAGTCCCGAATGTTGTCTGAAGACTTAACTAACGTCCTCCCAAGAAATTGCCGTGCCGTTTTGCCCTTCATGTGGCAAAGCATACGAGGGGGCGCCAGCTTTTTGCCCATACTGCGGCACTAGGCTAAATGCGAATAGCTCAGTACAAACCCTACCAACCCCCGGCGTCCCCCGAGGAAGAAAGAGAACTAGGATGGTGGCTATAGTTGCGGCGATGATTCTAGTTGTCGTAGTAGCCGCAATTTTCCTACCCGGAATCCTGTCCCCTCCCCCTTCCTATGTCCGAGTAAGCGGTGTCGTTAGCTCTACGAATCCAACCTGGATTCCTGCAGACTTGCGCATCTATGCTAACGGCCCAAAGACTGTAACAATTGGAGGTTTTGGTGTTCAGTGTGGTAACGCCCCTTGTCCCAACAACGAGTTGGAAATAACACTGGTAGAACCATTCAGCTGTCCGCCTTGTCATCCATTCTCATCGAGCGGTACTTACTCGTACTCTGTCTCGCTACCCAATGGAGAGTACTACCAATTTGCAGCAGACTACGTTGACAGCAACGGGAACCCCGTTGGCAGTTGTGTCCCGCAAAACGTCAACCTTGAGCCGGAAGTCGGTAGCGGTAGCATAACGTTCAACCTCGTCTGCTGAAGGTTCGGGAACTGTTTCAGACCAGACCTTCGAACACAATCCCGATTCAGCTCCCTAGCCGCCTCCATTGCAGACCCAGCCTGGGTTCTGTTGCTGTGAATAAGCCCCATAACCATAGTACGAGGAACTCACTTGAACTCCAATGACCATTCCACAATGAAACACGGCAAAAGAAGGGGAGACATAGGCAGTCGCTTCGGCATTGACTCCCAGATACGAATAGGACGCGAAAGTATACGGAACAATGGGCAGAAGGAAGAACAGCAGGAGTAAGACGAGCAGGATTCCAGCATTCCTGCCAGCATGTGATTTTGATTGCTGGGGGACGACGACCTGCACCGGCGGGGGTGAAGGCGGATAGGATTGTGTTGCTTGCGTGTTAGCAGATAATGCCTTGCCGCAATGAGGACAGAACAAGAAACTTCCCTCGTATGCTTTCCCACAGGTGGGACAGAATGGCACCCCGGCCTGAGCGAAAGATTGTTACTTAAGATTCGTGGGACGCCTCAGGAAGGGCCGAAGTTGGTTGGCTTGGGCATTGACTCCGTTTCATCAAGAGAGACCGCACAACTTGCTCCCTTCTCGTTTCCGCCTGTGCCTGTTTCATTTTGTCTGTCAGTTCATGCCTGCCTGTATCTGTCTGTGCCTGTGTGTGCGTGTGTGAGGAAGACAGAGAGAGCGCATATAGTCCGTCATGCTCATACTGTCAAATACGCCTCCTGAACTCTAACGGCACTCGGCCGCAGGGGGTACTATTCTGGTACGCCGAACTGGCGCAGCCTCCATTCCGCCCCAGGATGATATTCAGCAGCTTGTTCTTGGGGAAGAGAAGTTCAGGCCGGTATTTCCCAACGTAGAATGCGTCTAAGAATTCGTTTCTCGACTCGACTTGTTTTCAGAATTCTGCTGACCAAGCCTACGGCCGAGTTCTTCAACTGCCTAACATCCAATTCGTGGCGTCTGGCGAGCGTCGGCCTCAGCACATTCTTCACCCTCCTCTCGTCGAGCTGACGCAGCGTCGCATTGAAATCCCTCTTTCTGAAGTCCGACTCGAGTTCAAGCGCACTGTAGAAGACCGTGGCGCGTTTCTGAGGTAGGGCAGGTTGATGGCGGTGCCTCCCCTCAAGGCGAGGTTTTTGGTGAAGTCTGACGGGCAGATTTCGTTGATGAGTTGGACGACCCTGTGTATCTTCTCAAGCGTTACCGCCAGGAATCCAGTTTTCTGGGAGAACTGTTCGAAGTATCGTTTGGAAGGCATATTTCCGCGACTAGCCAGCGGCCACCACCGCCTCTAGGTTCTTAGGGACGATTAGGTTCCATTCCTTCACGAGCCTCCCCCCTTCTTTGCCGACCGCAAAGTAGTACACCTTGTCGGTCACCTTATGCCGAAGTTTGCGCAGCAGGGCATCATCCACTCCCCATGTCCTCCGAACTTCTTCCATCGAGAGGAAGAATCCGAGCTTTCGAATCAGGCTCTTCTTCCCGGATGAGGTCAGGTAAGAAAGGAGTCTTTCTTTGTCCACGGCCGAAAACGAAGTGATACCCTTGAACGCCTCCTCGAGCCCTCCTGCCAGTTCAATCCTGTCCAGGCAGTCGATGATCGTCCTCTCCCTGTCGGATACGACGACCTCCTTGTCAGACCAGACTGCCTTCTCGGTCCCGAAGAGCTTCGTCTTCCTTACCCAGACGTAGTCGATGCCGTTGTGTCTCATCACCCGGAACTGCTTAGGCGAGGACAGGTAGACGGTGTTGAAGGCCGCAGAGTTGGCTACCCCGTGTATCTCGAGTGCGGAGTGGTATGAGAAGAAGTAATGGCTTACGAGCTTACGGCCGAGGAGAAACTTGTCGAAAGGTTGCACCCGCTTGCTGTCTAGATACTCAGGAGGGACGAGTTGGTAGAGCCCTCTCTTCAGCGGCTTGACGTATCCGCCTCTGACCAGCCTCTGAAGGTTCGTGCTTGCGGCACGCCTATCGCCGACGATGGCTGTTGCCTCCTGAAAGGTGAAGAACTTCTCGCCTAGCAGTTTTCGGTAGAGAAAGGGGAGGGCCATACTACCGCAATTTTTACGGGGAGCTACTATATATGTACATTTGCGTCAAAGTTTCGGTAGTGCAGGCAGTTCGGTACGACGTAAACCCATTTACGACGAACTCCAAGAATCAAAGCAAACCGAACAGAACAGGGTTCGTCAAGCAATCTCCCCGATTGCGGTCGTCTGGCTATTCTCATCTCCTCAACTTCCCGCAGGAACTTTCAGAAGGGCCCGTGAAGGACGAGATTCTGGACGCCCTAGGGGGTGATCAGGCAGGTCGGGGGAAGCTGGACGAGAAACCAAGGGGCTCAGCACCAATCGAAGCACCTTGGAGCATCCGCTGAGTATGCGAAATAGTTAACTACAATTAACTCTACTAGTGCCTGATCCGCCAGTGGCAGATGCAAATCAGATGTCGTTAGTCGAAGCGGCGACCAGAATCAGCAAGGAACATTCAGCCCTCTCGAATATCTATCGGACGATGACTCTAGGATACCTTGTCGCCAAGAAGAGAGGCACTTGGTCGGACATCAAGAAGTTTCTCGAGAGTTATGTCGGTCCTGTCAACCCGAACACGCTTCACTTCCACCTTAAGGTGCTGGTCCAGAACGGGTTCATCGTTGCAAAGGGAAGGCAGGAAAAGCCTGTCTATCAAATTGGCCGTCTGCCCTCAGAGATAAGGCGGTCTATCCGCGAGGTAGTCAGACTGATTGAGCATCCCTAGTCGTTGTATACTCCTATTCCAACCTGGCTGAATCCATGCGTCAGACAAAGTCAGAGAATCCGTCTTTACCCCTTGGGTTCGTGTTTCAGCTGCCTGATGAGCGACCTGAAGTCTATGATCGACACTCCTGAGACGCCCTGCCCTCGAAGGACTCTCTCTAGGCAGACCTTCAGCGCGCTGTCACGAAACATGATTTCGACCTGGTTCCCCTTCCTGGCATTCTCAATGGCCAACGCGACTATCTGCAGGTCTGCCCGTTCCACCGCGTGTTCAGGCTTCCCGGCCCTGTCCGCTATGCACACCCTGACTCTGTCAACGATGGTTGATACGAGGCTGTCTGTGTAGTCGGGAGGTTTGATCGCCACTGCTCCGCTCTTGAACAGTTTCTCTATCCTAGCGGCAGAGGCGCCGAACCCAATGGATCTCGGTTCGGTCACGGTCTCTTCGTACACTCTCGGAGGAGCGATTGCAGGAGGACCGGAACGGAGATACTTTTCGAGAGCCCGGAGGACCCTCCGGTGATCTGCCTCAATCAGGAGGCTGCTATCGACGACTCGGAAGGTTGGCAAGCTCGAGAGACCGCGGAGTGATGGAGTCTATGTCGCTGAGAAGGAGTTCGACCTCATACCTCGTGACCCCCAGTTCCCTCGCCATCAGTTGCGCCGTAGTCCTGTCTCGCTTGTACACGTCGTACAGTTCGACGAATTTAGCGAACGCCTGCAGACCGCGGCGTCCGATGAACATCCGCCCCGCAGGCGTATGGGCGGCATCGAATGCAAGGATGTTCCTAGGCGTCAGCTTGCAGTCCACAATGTTGGCCGTGTTCTCGATTCGGAAGACGAAGTCTGGGACCCGCACCAATTCGACCTTGCCCGCCTTCTCCTTGGTCACGAGGCCAGTCTGGAAGAATTCAGTCAGTAGTTTGTAGACAGTCGATCTCGGAATACCGAGGTCTTTCTGTATCTCTTCTGGCGTGGCCTTGCCCTTGGCGGCTACATACGCCAAGATTTGAGCACTTTGTCCGTGAAATGCAGGGAAGAGACGCTCTAAGGCTTCGGGGCGCTCCATTGTCATTCCACGTTCCATAGAATGGGGACTCATTTAAGCCTTTCTGAGCTCCTTCGGGTTCTGTACCGTCTTCTTGGTGGGTCATGAGGCTGTCCCGTCTTTGGCGGTGAGCGCGGCCTTCAACAGCGAGAGCCACTTGTTTTCCCCTCCACCACCAAACCCGCCCTCCGCGCGGGGGTCTGTCCCTCTAACGCTTGGTGGGGCTTCACGAAGTTATAGTGAATCCTCGCCCCTTCCGCGATTGGAGTCTTCATGGACTTCCAACCGCGTTGAACCTTCACCCTCTCTCTGAGTGTCCCGTTGAGCCTTTCAATCCGGTTGTTGTTGGCGTGGGGCTTCCCGACCCCCATCTGACAGAGAAGAAACCGAAAGAAGCGACTTCGATAAAGGTAGACTCAGACCTATGGAAGCAAGCGAAGATAGTGGCAATCCAGCATGGCATGGAACTATCTCAGATTGTCGAGGATGGCTTGAGAGGAGAATTGGCGAGGCTGAAGAAGCAGTCCGAAGCGAAGTCATGAAGCCCCCTTTCCAGAATCGGCAGTGGGTGAGTTCTGGGTCTTTCGAACACTAATGGCCTCGTTCCTCGCACGCTTGAACACGGGATGATTCAGAACCTCCAGAATCTTTTGAGCAGGGACCACAATCGCGATTCCTACGTTGACCGACTCGCGACGATTGTCCACTATCATGGTGTCTGTTTCTGATGGAGAAACATCCCAGTGTCCATGTACAAGTCCGAGCAAAAAGATTCCCCCTCCTCCGACTCTTATGGTATTGCCGACGGTCCTTGCCCCAGCCGTGTTGACGAAGACTGGTGAACCGCTTAGTCCACCTATTGAGCGGCTTTCGATGAGGAAGGCCTCAATCTCCTCGGACCTCGTCTGTATCTTTTCTTCTGGCATTGCGGCGATGTTTCCCATCCGAATTATCGGTATGTTTCTCTGTTGGCCGTAGTGGTGGACAAACAGTCCGACGATGAACACTTCGTCTCCGATTCCAACACTTTGAGTCCTTATGACATCGGCGGTTGCGATTCCAGTGGCTGGAAAGACCAAATGGTCAAATTCAGCGGAAGATGGAAAGGGATGGGCGGAGACATCAACCGAACTATCTGTCGGATGGGATTGCCAATCCTCTATTCTGGATTCGGCGAGCCGGGCTCCGACATTCTTTAGGTTCAACCTGATGTAGACTTTCCCATCTGCGGAGTTCTGCCTAATGCCGTCGATGACATGCTTCGCCGTGACAGCATAGCCGAATCCCCCCAGAGTTTCACCGGGGAGACTGATGGCTACGAAGAAAATAGTTCCAGCCAAGCGAATCATCCCTTGCGCGTCCTTGTATGCCAAGAACGCCACGCATTTCCTCACTTCATCGGGTATCGGCATGAATTCTGATTCGCCGAAGTAGTATCTTGTATATCCTCCGATTCGCTTGTCTATCTGGAGGCTCAAGCGGTGTCCGCCTCCAAATCGCCACAATGGAACGGTTTACGGAAGGCTGGAACAGGCGCAAGATTCAGACCCTTTACGGAATGCGCGGAACAGAACCCCTCTTCGGCGGTTCGGTTATTTGAGGTGTGGTTCCACCACCAAGAACGGAGCAGACCACCAAAGGCGCGGGACACCCGCCCCCACCACCAAGGAGACGCGACAGAACCCTCGTTCGTTCAAGATGATATCTTCACTATCGCCTCGCCGTCCGGCAGGGAAGCTACGTACTCGAACCCCTGAGAGATGTACGTCTTGATGTCATGGACGGGGACTACCTTCTGCTTGTTGCCGTTGTTCACCATCGCCCCGATGAGCCTCTCTCTCACTATCTTCTGGAGCTCCTCGTTGCTCATCTTTTCCAGGTCCATCTTCGCCATCTCCTCCTGCTTGAACCCGGCCACGAGGAGCAGCTGCTCCTTGAAGGCCTCCCTGATCTTCTGCTGCTCTGGCTCCGCTTTTTCCGTCTGGAGAAGGGGCTCGCATTTCTTGTAGGCCCCTCTCATCTCCTCTATCATATCCGGGGGCAACCTGCTCTTGTTCGTCGAGTACCTCGCTTCGATGTCCCCCTTGTGCCCCATGAAGAACTGGCGCCATGGATGGGAGATGAGGCCCCTCGACTCGGCAATGTCGAAGGCCGTGTCACAGTAGGAGCGGAGCACATAGGGCCTCCAAGTGAAGCCTGCTGCCTTGATGGCGAGCTTCACCTCCCAGCCTACCTTCGTCGTCCTGAGGAAGGCGAGCCTGCTCCCCTCTCTGACGTGGCCGATTACGGGGCTTTCCGGGCCGAGCTTCTCTCCCCTTCTCATCCTCGACTCAAGGTACTCCTTCAGGTACTTGCGCCCTTCCTCCGGCAGGAAGGTGAAGTACTGGTGCCTGGCCTTGCTCAGCGTCTTCCTCACCACGACGATAGCAGGCGCCTTGGAGAACTCCACGCTGCGAGACTTGATCTCTAGTTCCCGCAGGTCCCCCAGTCGTAGCCCGTCCACACCAATGTAATTTCCGATGCTCTCCGGTCTCAGGCCGCAGAAGGCCATAAGTGAGGCGATCGCCCTCGCCCTTGGGTCGCAGTGCCTGAATATCTGGGCAAGCTGCTCCTTCGTCGGGACCACCTCGTCCACGCAGTCCGACGTCGGGAGCTTGACCTTCTTGTCAGATCG